>CAZONZ010000724.1:0-1507 GCA_964581005.1 uncultured bacterium | reverse complement strand
CTGCCTCTCTGGATATCCCTACAGCTGTGGAACAGATTGTCATGCGATGTTTACAGAAAACACCACGAGATCGATATGGGACCATTGATGACCTGATCAAGGAGTTAGTGGATATCCGCCAACAGATTTCTCCATCTGATCGAGTCTCATCTGTTGGAGTTTCTATTCAAGAGCCTATCCAATCTCTTAGCCAACACCTCAGTCAAAAAGGGTTTCGGCCCCAGATCAAACGGAAAGGGAAGCAGTTACACATTATGCTCAATCGGATCGAGACCAAGATGTCAAACGCCAATGAATTGATCCAACAGGTTGCTGATCTGATCAAGAAGGAATATAAAACGACGTTGCCAAAAGAGATCTTTCTCTACAGTCGACCCATCGGCACAAAAGACCCAGATTGGCGATACCGACTTGTTCTAGATCGATCCCTGAGAGGCATTCCTAGTTTTCTGCTCACAGAAGATCCACCGTCAGAAGCAAACACTGATGTGGAGCAAAGTAGTGAAGGTATGCCGGACAAACAAGCTGTAGTTTTAGCGAACGAAAACCCTCCGAATCCTTTACACTCTACTCAATCTGAACCTGACTCATTCAAACTAAATGAATACTGCTTCACTCGTAACCCTTTGATGTTAACTCTGACGTTACCTGATCCAGAGCTCAAGGTTGCCCAAGCCATTCGATTCTTCCATGATCTATCTACCTCTGACAAAAAAAGCTGCTGCCTATCATGACCCATTTCTTTCTCAAGGATTCCCATAAAGCTATAGAAGAGAGCCCTCATACCTCCCAACAGCCCTTGCCTGAGCCATTACGAGAATGGTTGGAGTCCATCAAGACTGGTATGAGCGAACGGGAATTTAAGTCTGTGGCCATATGGCTCAGTCGATATTGTCAAGATCCTGAAAAAACTTTGGCCTGTGCAAATGCTAGTTTTCTAACAGCTCAGGTCGCAGCAGAAGTAGAGAGGGAGGAAAAACAACAGAGAGAAAAGGTGTCTCCAAGACCTTCGGATGCTTTTTCAGATATTCCGAAGAAGGTCGTGGTCACCCTGAGAAAGCATTGGCTACTCTTGACCCATCCTATCCCTTTCTGTGTCTTACAGCTGGTATTGATGAATTTGATCACTTCTCAGGAGGTTGAGATCTATGTAGTTGGCCCCTTATTTGCTGTTGTCCCTGTAATCATCATGACTATTGTAGTCCTGTTCAGGGACTACTTATCTCGTATATTCTTCTTTGTGCTGCGGAATTTTTTCACTGTAGTGACGACATTAGCTCTTCTGATATTGTCTCCGTTAGGAATGTCTTTTGTGGACGGACAAATAATCATTCCAAAGGAGATCTTATTTGGCTTGATATGTCTTAATTATGTGGTTTACACCTGTATCTTAATCGATCAATGGAGAAGACCTCTACTCACTCTAAACAATAGAAATAGTGTCGAAATGAAGCCTGCCTTCTTTATTCATGATGATGTCATTCAACTAGATCACCAAGAGATCATT
>CAZONZ010000723.1:0-1521 GCA_964581005.1 uncultured bacterium | reverse complement strand
TTTCCCTGTTTTCGTTCGAGTGTTTAACCTCGACTTTGACAGGAACGTCTCGCACTCCCGCCGATCAAGCTAAGGCGTCTAGCAGCTTAATGGTGGCCAGCATGAGAGTGAGCAGCTTGATCCATGTAGGGTAATCGCATAGGCATCTCCATCGTTGGCATGTGCTCGATCATGTCTGGCTCTTCTTTCATGGGCTCCAGACGGGTGGCATAGGCTTGAGCTGCTGGGAACGCTGACAATCCATGAGCGAAAACACTGATCAAAATGGTGAATATGACTACTGTGAAAATTAATTCTCGATGAGGCAAACCCGATCGCTCCAGGATCAGTAAAACATACAAGACAGAAGCCACTCCACGAGGCCCAAACCACCCTAGAAATAAAAACGTTTCCCACTGCAATTGCAACGGGATCAAGCTCAGTCGGACAGCCAAGATCCGGAGCACTGTTAAACTGAGAATTCCATAGAGAACGATCCAAAGATTTAAGGCTGATAGGGCTGGAGCCACCATGACAGCTCCATAGATCGTAAAAGTCAGCAAGATCAGTAATTGACCTTCAGCTTCACCAAATTCGTAGAGGCATGAGCAAATCGCGCGGAACCCATTTCCAAGAGCTAGGCCAGCACAAAAAGCAGCAATAAAGCCGTTACCACCCACTAATTCAGCTAGCGCAAAGGCCAACAGGGATAGACTCAAAGCCCCTAGATCTTGAAAACTCGTGGTCACCCACTCCCGATCTGAACTTCGGGTTAACAACCAGCCACCTACATAGCCAACGGCAGCTCCTACAATCGGTCCCAAGATCACTTGTCGTAGTGTGAAGATCACCCAAAAACTCAAGGATTCACCAGAGGCAGTCATTTCCACATCAGCGAGAGAAAGAAAGATCAACAAAAAGGGCAGACAGATCCCATCATTGAGCCCACTTTCAACATTCAACGCTTGCCGAACTCGCACTGGAACATTTGGACTACTGACGACCGCTTGACCTAAGGCAGCATCGGTCGGAGCCAGGATCGTGGATAACACAGCAGCTTCCCCAAAGCCAAGCTCTGGAAATATCCAGGTGGCTAAAAAGGTGCCAAAGAGGATCATTAACGGCAAACCAAAACTCAACAGGCGCACTGGCAAATTGTACTCATGCTTCAGTCCTTGCAGATCAATTCGAGCTGCATCCGTAAATAACACCAGGATCAATGTCAGCTCAGCCAGCAGGCGAGTCCCCTCACTTTCCAGCTCAATATGGATCACCCCTAGCAGAGGCCCTAGGAGGATCCCGAATCCAACAAAGGCCATCGGAGGAGTAATCATGCTGCGCTCCAAGCGACCTGAGATCAAGCCAAATCCCAGAACAAATAGGGCAAGCAGGGCAAACGCAAAGGTGCTCATGTCTGCAACCCAACGATCGGATCAACCAAACTTTATCAGCTGATGGGGATCTTCAGGATGAGAATGAGCTCAAACCCTGATCAGAAGCAGATCAAGAAATCATCAGAAAACTAAACCAGAAGGCTAGATC
>CAZONZ010000722.1:0-1521 GCA_964581005.1 uncultured bacterium | reverse complement strand
TCAGCTTTGACCTCGCTGCAACGGAACTCGCTGCAACTGGCTCAATATTGTCGCCGATCTTGCTTGGTGTTGGTTAACCCGATGTCTTTCACCAGATAGTGAATGATGGCTCCGGCAACATCAACCCCCGTGGTGGTCTCGATCCCTTCTAAGCCAGGGGAGGAGTTAACTTCCATCACAACAGGGCCATGGTTCGATCGAAGAATATCTACACCCGCAACACCTAATCCCATCGCTTTGGCGGCCCGAACTGCTGTCATCCGTTCTTCAGGGGTGAGTTTAGCGACTTCCGCCGATCCGCCTAGATGTAGATTTGAACGAAATTCTCCAGCCGCACCTTGCCGTTTCATCGCGGCGATCACTTTATCTCCCACCACAAGACATCGAATATCCGCGCCTCCGGCTTCTTTGATATATTCCTGGACCAAAATATTGGCATCTAGACCCCGGAAGGCTTCGATCACGGACTTGGCAGCTTGATCGGTTTCGGCTAATACCACTCCAATTCCTTGGGTTCCTTCCAGCAGCTTGATCACGAAGGGTGCACCCCCGACGGTGCTGAGTAATCCTGCAATATCTTTGGTTGAGTGGGCAAAGCCAGTTACGGGCAGACCGATCCCTTTGCGAGCCAGGATCTGCAGGCAGCGAAGTTTATCACGGGATCGCGAAATGGCTTGAGAGGTGTTGGCACTGATCACACCCATGACTTCAAATTGGCGGACAACAGCCGTGCCATAGAAGGTTTTGGAGGCCCCGATCCGAGGAATGATCGCCTGAATGCCTTCTAGGACTTGGCCTTGATAGATCACTTGGGGCTTGTTGGAGGTGATGTTCATGTAACAACGGAGGTAGTCGATCACTTGCATCTCATGTCCCAGGTGTTCGCCTGCTTCTTTGAGGCGGCGGGTGGAATAGAGGGAGGGTTTGCGGGAGAGGATCGCAATTTTCATGGCTTGGGTCTCCGTTGGGGACGGGGCGGGGCAGAACTCAATAGGAAGGAATGACTGACATCGATCAAAAAATGGTGGCGCAGGGCCTGACGTCCAAGCAACACGCGAAACCCCATCATGTCTCGGTTGGTCAGGGTCAGCTCAATGGGCCAACGATCCCCAGCACATTCAAGCAGGGTTTGGATCACGGGACGCTGCTCGACCTTGCCATTGGAGCTCCTGATGTGACGATAATCCACGACTTGTGCAGTCGCTGTGATGACCGTTTTGACATCTCGCTGGTTGGGATGGATCTTGAACCGAATCATGGGGCGATCGGCCAGTGGGATCTGAGTTGTCCGATCCGCATGAAGCTCCAGGTTGGGATCCCAAGCTGCTTCTCCCTTGAGGTGGAGACGCGATCCTAGATTGTCAGCCCTAGCAGGTTCGATCTGCAGGTCAAACGCATGGAGGGCCGAAGTTCGTGCCCCGGAATCAATTTTGGCTTTGATCGTGGAGATTCCCAGATCCGGAAACGCGACCCATTCCCGCCAACCAACACACAAAACGGTATCAACTGTTGCAAAGCGCT
>CAZONZ010000721.1:0-1527 GCA_964581005.1 uncultured bacterium | reverse complement strand
TTGCAGCGGTGTTCGCCTGTGCGGCCCTGATCTCCCCCTTTGCCTACTTGGGTCAACCTGAGTTGCTGGTGCAATACGTAAATCGAGATCCCCAAACGCTTCAGGATCCTCAGGATCCTCAGAGTTTTCCTTGTCCTCAAGCTTCTGAAGATCCCCAAGGTTCTCAGGATCCTCAAGGTTCTCAGGATCCTCAAGTATTCCAACATCCCCACACGGTTCAAGATCCTCAAGCCTCTCAAGATCCTCAAGCCTCTCAAGATCCTCAAGCCTCTCAAGATCCCCAATCGTTCTTAGATGCTCACGTTTTCCAAGATCCTCAGGATCCTCGCTGGATGTGGGGGAATGCGGTGGTGATCGGAGCTACAGGAGGACTGCTTTTGACTGGGATCCTGATTAGCCCGTTGAGTTTCTGGTTACCGGGTGCCGCTCCGCGCGCGATTGGGTTGTTGCTGTTGAGTGAATTGGGGTTTGTCGGTCTGCAAGAGGTTCACAAAGGGATCTGGGTAGCTCAGCAGAAGATCGCCAAGGTCGCTGTGGTCGATACGGGGATGGCTTTGGGGCGGCTGATCACGGTTGGGATCGCTTGGATCGGAGACTGGCACTCGTTGCTGACTTGGTCAGGTCTTTATCTCGGTGCCATGGGGGTGATGGGAGGGATCACAGGGTGGCAGGTGGGATCCGATTTGGGAGGATTTCGGTTGAAACGCGAGCAGATCATCAGGATGGGGCTGGGAGGCTGGGATTTTGCGGTTGGACTGGCTGCTGCCAAGACCTTTACGGATCTCGATAAATTGCTGCTACCCCGTCTGGCGGATCCATCTGCTGCAGGGTTTTACAGTGCGGCGTATCGGTTGATCAATTTTGCCCAGACACCGATGTTAGCCTTGCTCACCAGCAGTTTGGCCGATCTGTATCGTCAGGGACACCGAGGGTTGCAGCACGGATGGAGGTATGGCCGACGATTGCTGCCCTGGATCCTCGGATATGGATGGATTGCAGCCATTGGGATCGGACTCGTGGCTCAGATGATCCCGTGGTTATTGGGAGATCAATATGCTGAAACAGCTGTGATCTTGATGTGGTTGTCTCCGGTGGTTGTGTTGGAGGGGATCCACGGTTTGTTGGCGAGTTGGTTAGCCGGAGCTGGACTCCAAGGCCCCCGTAGCCGAGTTCAGGTAATGGCTCTGGCCACCAATGCTGTTCTCAACTTAGTCTGGATCCCCAGATGGGGATGGCAGGGGGCAGCTGTAGCAACGATCGTGGCCGAAGTGGGGCTGGTTGGAGGATTGATCGGATTCGCGTGGATCAAATGGAGGCAGGAGCCGCTGATCGATCGGTAGCTTTAAAGCTCAAATGGAATCTAAGCACTGTAACGGAGGAAATCACCAACAACTTTTTTATATAAACGATTGGGTTAAGCATGAATGCTCCTTCTGTAGATGACGTCAAATTTTGATGGCCAAATATTTTTTCTTATAATCAACTTGATCCGATTATTGATCCCTTCCATCACTCCACTCGTCAGCC
>CAZONZ010000720.1:0-1532 GCA_964581005.1 uncultured bacterium | reverse complement strand
AGAATCGTGCCCAATTTTCATGGATCCGGGATTGGAGGATACAGAAGGATGAATAACTCGATAGAGGAAAAACAGCAAGTGTATTAGCAAAGACCATTCGAGATGATTGAAAGGAAAATGATATGTGTGATGTTGCTCCACAACTTGTCACCAACACCCGATCACACTGAGCGATCGATCTAAACAAAGCAGGGGTAGTCTCTCCAAATCGCCACCAATACCTTGCTCTAATCTCTCTTTTCTGATTTAGCCGCTGAGGTTTGACCTTCTGTTCGACGATCGCCATCAGATCAGGATACTCTCGTGCCTCTTCCTCAGACATCTCACCGAAGTTGATCACATACCGATGATGAGCATGAGTAGGACTAGAGTTCACCTCATCACCCCCGATATAGGGAAAGATCCGCTCTGCATTGCGAGGATCCTTTTCGATCAGTCGGTGCATCTCTGCGATCGGTGTTGCTTCAGGATTCGTGTCATCAAAGGTAAATCCCATACCCAGGACAATACTTCCTTGGAAGCTCTTACCTTGATTCTCGATCAACTCTTTAGGATCATCATTCCCACCCGCATGGAACAGAAACGCTGTGATCAGATCTGTCTCATGATCATTGATCGTTTTCCTTCCTATGTAGTGTCCCTTGAAAATATTCACCACACTGATCACGACAGCAGCTAACCCAGGCCACTTAACTCGTTTCTGGGCATTGTAAATTGTGCCTCCGTTATTGCAAATAAACCGAAGTCCAGTGCTACGAGTATCTCCCTGAGCGATCGTGTTGGTTGCGATCAGTCCAAGACATCCATTTTTTCTTAAGATATTGAATGCTCGCCGAAAGAAATGAGCGACCAGATCGGCATTCCCATGAGATTCAGGATGAACTTCTTTGAGCCAATCTAGATAACCTTCAGGATGTGAGTTGATCGTTGTATTCTTTCCAGCAAACGGGGGATTCCCCACGATCGCATCAAACCCAGGATTCTCCCGTTCGCGTAGCGCCTCCGGAGGAGGATCGAACACCTCAGGAAACTCCAACTCCCAGTTAAACGGAGCCACCACCTTCGATCCACTCTGCAGTTGACCTACGATCGCCTCGATCTCCGATTGATCCACCAACCCCTTCTCAAACCCGATCAACTTCCCCCCAAACTCCTTCGCATTCTCCTTCCGCTGCTTCGCACTGGATCCGGCAAAAAACGAAGCCACCGCCACCTTCGCCGTCAACCGCCCCGGTTCCAACACCCGATCCACACTCGCCAACAACGCCTGTTTCTGATCCGCATCCTGAGCCGTCTGAGTATCGGTCGCCAAGATCTTCTGCCGATCGATCAAAGCCTGTCGCGTAGACTGTTGGATCCCGTGTTTATGAGCCTCAAACACCTCCGGTTCATAGGCCGCACTCGCCCCAAACGATCCGATCTCAGCCCGCGTCAGCCCCACCAACGAATCCCCACACTTGAGGGCATGATCCACAAACGTAAACGGCAGATCCTTGGCCAACGTCACCAACCACAACGACAACTTCGCCAAA
>CAZONZ010000719.1:0-1538 GCA_964581005.1 uncultured bacterium | reverse complement strand
GACCCCCACCTGCCGTTGGCGAGGTGGGGGAATGCGTCACTCTTTTTGTTCAAGGGATTGCCTTTGAGTCTTCGATCTGCTGGAGCCACTCGATCCAGAGTAGAATTGCCCAGAGAGGCTTCGGTTTAGACTGGCTTCCAAGGGGATCAGATCAGGAGTTGTGACGCGCCTATGAGCAGTGGTGGAACCTGGATTGGGATCAGTGAAGCTGTAGCGGCAGGGTTGGGATCGATCCTATGGGCCGAGATCGTGCGGGATCTGCGACATGGACTGGCTCATGCGTATCCCAAATTAATGCCCAAACATATGCTGCACCATCGCGTGTTTCGCCCTGATCTAACAGTGGTGGATCCAGACCTGTATCGGCAGGCCCAATGGCATCATGATGTGCCGGAAGCCGTGACCATGATCTTGGCCACTGGAGTGGTTTGGGTCGCTGGGATCTGGCTCTGGCCTCCGTATGGATGG
This sequence comes from uncultured bacterium, assembly GCA_964581005.1. Classification (GTDB taxonomy): domain Bacteria; phylum Cyanobacteriota; class Cyanobacteriia; order Thermostichales; family Thermostichaceae; genus CAZONZ01. Next base: position 1,070 of record CAZONZ010000719.1, on the reverse strand, counting down.
GCTTTGGGGTTGGGGGTTTTGTATGCAACTGTGTTTTTTCTGATCACTGGGATCGCTAGAGCCAAGGGGTGGCTGATCGAGAGTGATCTGACGCATCAACCCGGACCCTTCTCAGCCCCTCCGGCTCACTGGATGGTGAATCGGACCTATCACTGGCGGCATCATTTTGATGATCCGAATGCTTATTTTTGTGGGGCTTTAACGCTGGTGGATCGAATCATGGGAAAGGCTTTATCACTCAAAGGGAAAACCATTGCGGTGACGGGGGCATCCGGAGGGCTGGGTCAGGATCTGCTCCGTTGTCTCCATCACGAAGGGGCTAAGGTGATCGCTCTCACCTCTCAGCCTCACCCGATCCGATTGGTGTTCGAGGATCAGGAACTTGAACTTGAAACGATCCAATGGCAAGTTGGGCAAGAAGATGCCTTAGCAGAACCGTTGGCTTCGATCGATATTTTGGTTCTCAATCATGGGATCAATGTTCATGCGGATCGGAGTCCTGAAGCGATCCAAAAATCCTATGAAGTAAATACCTTTTCCAGTTGGCGCTTACTAGAGCTCTTTTTAACAACCGTTCAGACCAATCGAGATATTGCTTGCAAGGAAGTCTGGGTGAACACCTCCGAAGCTGAAGTGATCCCTGCCGTGAGTCCACTCTATGAGCTATCGAAACGGGTTCTCGGCGATCTGGTCACCCTGCGAAAATTAGATGCTCCCTGCGTGATCCGCAAACTGATCCTGGGGCCATTCAAGAGCAAGCTCAATCCGATCGGGATCATGTCAAGTCGTTGGGTTGCACGCCAAATTGTCCAACTCGCCAAACAGGATCACCGCACGATCATTGTGACCATCAACCCACTCACCTGGATCCTGGTGCCCTGGCGAGAGTTCTGGGTTTCTCTCTACTTCCGCCTATTCAGCCGATCACGTTCTGCTGAATCCCCGTCTAAGCCCCAAACCAAGTCGGTGGAAGGATCGACCATCGGGTAGCCCAACTCAGAAACCTGTATCCAAGTGACCAAAACTAATGGGATACAAGCCCCGCCCTTTTAGGGCGGCTTTTTTGCGCT
>CAZONZ010000718.1:0-1540 GCA_964581005.1 uncultured bacterium | reverse complement strand
AGCAAGGATCCAACCACCACTTGCAAGGGGGTATGCCCCAACAGCTCTTTCAAGTGGGGCTCGTCCAGCTGATCATCATTGAAGACTTCCAGCATCATTTTGTTCAAGATTTTCGCTTGTTTGCCTGCGGCTTGCCGGATCCCTGCGGCGTCATACATCACGATCAGGGCAAACACTACTGCAGCTGCAAAGAGTAAGCTGTCCCAGCCCTCCTGTAATCCAACTCCGATCGCCAGAGCGGTCACCATCGCAGCATGGGAGCTAGGCATCCCTCCCGTTTGGACCAGCAAACGTGGGTTGGATTGCCCCGTCCTCACATAGAACAGCACCCACTTCAACCCCTGGGCCGACAAGCTCGCCAGGATCGCCGTCCAAAGTACTCGATTCTCCATCAGCTGTTCCAGCATCCTGACCTCTCCAGCAGACCAGACCTCGATCCTGTCCTACCTTGAATCGATTGTCCCTCAATCCAGACTCAATTCGATCGTCGCGTAATGAAATCCGCCAGAGCCTGCAACGGTTCAGCTGCGGTTCCATAGGGATCCAGCTGGTGTTTAGCATCTAGAATCAGTTGATCAGCTTTCTGGCGTGATACCTCCAGACCCCACAAGCTTGGATAGGTTGCCTTGGCTGCAGCCAGATCTTTGCCCGCTGTTTTCCCTAATTGCTCACTCGTAGCCGTGAGATCCAGAATATCATCCACGATCTGAAAGGCTAAGCCAATATCACGAGCATAGTGGGTCAAGCGATCAACCATCTCGGCATCAGCTCCGGCCAGGATCGCTCCGGAAACGACAGAAACTTCTAGCAAGGCTCCAGTTTTGTGCCGATGGATAAACTCCAGGGTCTCAATCGAGATTGCTTTGCCCTCAGATTCTAAATCGACCACCTGCCCCCCAACCAGCCCCGTGGCCGCAACGGCTTTTCCCAACCGCGTGATCACCTCCAATACGGCGCTGGGTTCCACCCCACGAGTCCGCTCTGCAATCCATTGAAAGGCATAGGCCAACAGCGCATCTCCCGCCAGGATCGCCATGTCTTCCCCAAAAACCTTGTGATTGGTTAACTTGCCCCGGCGGTAATCATCGTTATCCATCGCTGGCAGATCATCATGGATCAACGACATCGTATGGACCATTTCCAGGGCGCAGGCGGTCGGCAATGTTTGCTCAACTTGTCCCCCTGCCAGATCACCACTGGCTAAACAGAGGATCGGACGCAGGCGCTTCCCTCCTGCCATCAAGCTATAGCGCATCGATTCATAGATCTTTTCGGGATAGGTGATGCTGATCGAGTCGGATAGGGCTGCTTCGACCAACTGTTTTCGATCCGCCAGATACTGAGTTAGGTTAAATGCCTCGCTAGACAAGTTCTGAGCCCTCCCCTTGTGCTGCTGGCCATTATCGCACGTTGATGATGAGGCAGGATCGCAGAATCGCTTCAGGCTGGGCTATGAGTCTTATTTGTGCTAAGGCATCTAGAATTTCATTTTTACCCTCCATCATTCCTCATTGGGATCACTCTGGGGTGGCCGTTGCCG
>CAZONZ010000717.1:0-1548 GCA_964581005.1 uncultured bacterium | reverse complement strand
ACTGGATCGAGACTCGCTGCACATCGCCCGGACTAAATAAATAGGGCAACGTCACATTGATATTGGCAAACAGGTAGTAAACGTTCTGGAGATTGAGCTGATCACGCCACTGATTGGCCCGTGTCACCAAGGGTTTACGGATCTCAACCCCCAAATAATTCCACTCTGGCTGCTGCTGAGCAATGGCTAGCAGGAAACGACCGCTGCCTGTACCAATGTCAAGATGAAACGGTTTGCTCAGATCGTTGTAAGTGTGTTCCCAGTTGGGGGGTTCAGCTGGGATCTGGTACTGACAGTTGAGCGGATTGACATGATTGCGAACTCTCTGTCTTGGCTGAACCAGGGAGCTTGCTGAATCCAGCCTGGAGGCATCCATCGAGATCGAGTTGGCTTGGGAAGACTGTTGCGGTAGAACTTGACTCACACTCAGACCCTCAACTCAGCTAGCGCCTGAACCAGAGATCTAGTGTACGCTGGCTAAGCGATGTCTTGGCAATGGGGATCACCGACTCCCCAGTTTCTTGTGAACACTCTCTGAACCCCAGCGGCTGGAACGACCAATCGAGAGAGCCGATCAGCAGACGGAGGAACAGATGAGCAATCAGCCCATTGATTAGAAGCGAGAGTCCCTTGTGAGTTCCAGCACAGGGCGGGAGGGATGATCCGGTTTATCGAATTTTTCAATGTAGGGCCGGATCTCAAGTAGATCGATGTAGCGATCTGCTGCATTACGCAGTTCCCGTGCGATCATGCCTTCCGTTGAGACAACAGTGATCAGGGTGTTTTTGGAGCGTAACAACTCGATCGCTCGTTCAAAGTCGCCGTCGCCGCTAAACAAGATGATCTGATTATACAGATCCACCGTGTTGAACATATCGACGACGATCTCGATATCAAGATTGGCTTTCTGGGAGTAGCGACCGGAATCTTCATCCCGATATTCTTTGAGCAGCTTGGTGCGCACCGTAAACCCTAAACTGATCAAGGCATCTCGAAAGGCCCGCTGATCGTAGGGATCCTTAATGCCTGTGTACCAAAAGGCATTGATCAACTCCACATTCAGCTCAGGACGGGTGAAATAAGCCAATACTCGCCGTGGATCAAAAAACCAGCCATTTTTTTGCTGGGCGTAAAACATGTTATTGCCATCAATAAAGATGGACACACGCTGGTTAGACATAAGATACTCATCTCGAAAGGGTTAACATTCAGCCCAACACAATACTGCTGGACTCAGATACTGGCTAGCCCATCCGCAAATACCAAAAGCCCGCTTCTCCCGAAAGAAGCGCATCGTTAATTCAGGATCGGCAGCACTTTTGTGATTGCGCCAATAACAGTTAGGGATCCTAGGGACCGGATATTAAGATCCTGTTAACCTTTCAATAATGCTACCAGTACCTTGTCTTTCAGCGTAGCATCAAGCTCAGGCCGTGGCAAGGCTTAGATCGAAGTCTAAAAGAGATTGGATCCGTGTTGGATTGCAGCAGCATTCAACCTGGAGAGAGATCGGGATCAGGAGCCGCCAAAGATGTTAGCCTGAGTAAA
>CAZONZ010000716.1:0-1558 GCA_964581005.1 uncultured bacterium | reverse complement strand
AATCCAGCCTCCTGGTCCTTTGACTCCAATCAACTGATCCCTGTGGAGGAACTGGCCACCCGGATCTTGAGCAACCCTCGTAATCAGGGATTAACGATATCTGGAGGTGAACCCTTTTGGCAAGCCCCTGCTCTAGCCCGACTGGCTCAACAGGTGAAGGCCGCCGGGTTGAATGTCATGTCTTTCAGCGGTTTCACCCTAAAGGAGTTGCGATCGGATCAGGCTCCTCCTGGAGCGCAAGATCTGCTGGATCAGTTGGATGTTCTGATCGATGGACCTTTTGTGGAGAGCCTAGCGATTCATTCCCCCAACTCCCTGGTGTCCTCTCGTAATCAACAGATCCATATTTTTAATCTCGTTCTGGAAGATCAACTCACCTGGGCCAGTGATCAGATCGAGGTGCATATCCTGAAAGATGGCAGTCGCCTGGTGACAGGATATCGGGGATTGAGTGAGTGGATCGAGGACTAGGATCCTACCTAGATCGCCTGAAGTCCAGCTCTGGCTTCCTCTTCATGCCTCAGGTCGAGGAAACAGCAAAAACATCAAGGGCAAGACTAGCTTGAACTGGACCCCAAAGAGCTCCTATCATGATCTCCAGATTGTTTGCAGTGAAACTGTTAGAGTATGATATTGAGGATGGACACAAGGCTTACCCATGATCAGCCCTTCCGTATCTCAGCCTCTCCAAGGAGTGAGTCGCAGGATCCAAACCGTAGTTCCTGGACAGCAAGCTATGGATGGAGCTGGGGTAACGTTAACCCGCCTGTTGGGGACTCCTACTTTGCCTATGGTGGATCCCTTTCTGATGCTGGATTGGTTCCATTCTGATGACCCCAAGGATTACATTGCAGGATTTCCCGACCATCCCCATCGGGGGTTTGAGACGGTCACCTATGTGTTGGCTGGGCGAGTTCGTCATGAGGATAATCAGGGTCATGCTGGAGTGATCGGGCCTGGTGGTGTGCAATGGATGACCGCAGGTCGAGGCATTGTTCATTCTGAGATGCCAGAACAAGACAATGGACTGTTGCAGGGGTTTCAGTTGTGGGTGAATCTGCCTGCTGCGGACAAAATGATTCCTCCTCGCTATCAGGAGTTTACAGCTGAGCAGATCCCTACAGAACAACGCTCACTTGGGTGTCGGGTGAAGGTGATCGCAGGTCAGACCAGCAGGGGTGAATGGGGACCTGTACAAGGGATCGCGACTCAACCGATCTTTTTGGATATTACTTTAGCTGCAGGTGAGAAGTTTTCTGAACCTGTACCTAGATCTCTAGCTGGGTTTCTTGCCGTATTCGAGGGACAGATCAAGGTTGGGAATACCCAGATCAGTGCTCCCGGAATCGCAGTCTTAGACACTGGCGATCAAGTAGAGGTGATGTCAGGATCTACAGGAGGACGATTTTTAGTGATCGCAGGTCGACCTTTGCAGGAACCGATCGCTCGTTATGGTCCTTTTGTGATGACTACAGAGGCAGAACTGATCCAAGCATTCCGAGACTATGAGACGGGTCGATTATAGAGGTCTCGACTTACACAGAGATCACTGACTGCC
>CAZONZ010000715.1:0-1560 GCA_964581005.1 uncultured bacterium | reverse complement strand
TGGTCATTTGAGAACTCGCTCGATCCGCGTGATCAAGCCCAACAGATTGTAAGCTTAGAGGCAAGCAACCCAGCCTCTCTTGGATCCTTGAGGGGTTTGGGTTGATCCATCTTGTCTAACGCTATTCTCCTGAGGCTAGACACGTGCAACTCGAAGACATCATCGCTCAGAACGTCGTTCTCAGTCTTGCTGAGCTGCAAGCCGATACCACCCTGCTCCTCCAGATCCAGTCTAAATTAGCCGATCTCCTCCTCTACCCCAGTGGATCGTTACTGGACGGGATCTGGGGGCCACGGACTGAGGCAGGGCTAAGTGAGTTTTGTCAAGCAGTCTTCCTCAGCAACATGACCACCGGACAGTTTGGCCGATCCTTTGCCGAAGCTTTACTGCATTGTGATCCCACTGAATTTCTGCTCAAACGTGCCCGCGATCGAGACTATCTCTACACCCATTTCTCTGATCGGAAACGCACAACTGGAATCGTTTATTTTGATCACGGCATTGATCGATCCCTCTTCGGCGCGGAAGTGGTCCATTTTACCAACCGATTACAGCAAAAACCGGATGGGGTTCACCTAGTGTCCTCTGGATCCGAAGCTCACCCTGTTAGACCAGATCATCCCCTCCCGTTCTCAGCTTATCCCGTCCTAGGCCAGATGCCCTCGATCGATGATCAAGCCCTCAATTTCCTTCACCCTGAGATCGAAGAAGCTTGTGTCTGCATCAGTAGCTTTATGAATGGATCGATCCAGACTCGTTGGTTAGGCAAACAGGCCCTGCGCACCGCTGAGTTTTGGAGCGCAACTAAGATTATTCCCATTCTCTATGTGATCAGTCAGGTGAATAGCCGCTTCCCAACCCATTTGATTAAAGATTGTCAGATCCGTCAACAAGGAAGTAACAGTGCATTCGCTGCTGCAGATCTGATCGATGATGTCGTTACCTACAAACAAAAGGTGGGATCCTCAAATGCGATCGCGGCGATGTTCAAACGCTTTACCACCCATGAGCAATTAGAACGCTGGACCCAATCAATCACAGGCCACAACGATCTTGGCTTTCGCGGCAACTACGGCGAGGCACCGTTTGTCCAGGATCCTGAGCTCTTTTTCCCCACAACCGGAGACGTTGTACTCCGATCAGCTTCTCCCGACCCCACCGCTCCGAATCGACCGTCGGCTTATGATCTCACTCGTCTGGTCACCATGCTAGGGTGGCACCACCATATCCCCCCTGCAGCCCGCTTCCCCGGATCCCAATGGAGCAGCCTGAGCACGTTGATCCAATCGATGGGACGAGATACAGCTCGCTACGTGGATGTTGCACTAGAAACCTTAGGGTTGATCCACAAACTAGAGCTCCCCGTGATTCTCTCCAAGCTCGGCTATGGGTTTAGCGGTCTCCGCCAGCGCACAGAAGCCACCTACACAGCCCTACTCCAGTTTGTTGATTTACGCCCTCGTGATCAGGATCGTCCTGCCCAACTCCGATCCATCGCCTTCACGTTACGGGGAGCCCGACAAACTGGCAATCTTGATCAAGAGTCCTTTGAGCTTGATG
>CAZONZ010000714.1:0-1562 GCA_964581005.1 uncultured bacterium | reverse complement strand
GATCGAAATCGAATTGCAATCATCTGTAACATCAATCTCATCAACGTGGACCTGAGGCTATAGAGTTGGGGAAACACGATCCCGACCGACCTCCAACCTACCTTGAGTCATGATCATGAGTAGCTTTTTTGAGAAGCTTACCACCCGGATCACTCAGCATCAGAGTTTACTCTGCGTTAGCCTGGATCCTCATCCAGAGCTCTTGGTTCTCAACCGCGATCCGAAAGACAGGGTCACCCAAGTTCAGCTGGATCCTCTCCGCGATTGGCTTCTGAAGGTGATCGAAGATACGGCTGATTGGATTTGTGCGTATAAACCCACCTTGGGCTATTACTTAGCTTTGGGCGGGGCTGGCCTTGATCTATTGCACCAGATCCTTTCCCAGATCCCTGAGGAAATCCCAGTGATCCTGGACGCGAAGCATGGGGATCTCAGTAGTAGCACGCTGGTAGCTCATACATGCTTTTCCCATTGGCAGGTAGACGCGATCACACTCACTCCCTATGGAGGACAGGATCAGATTGCCCCCTTTTTGCTCTATCCCGGCAAAGGTGTATTCGTACTCTGTCGAACGGCTAACCCATCGAGTTTGAAGATCCAGTCTTACCCTAATCCCGAAGATCCCCTTTTCCTTCAGATTGTGCGGGAGGGCAAAACCTGGGGAACGCCAGAGCAATTAGGCTTTGAAGTGGGATCACTGCAACCAGACGATCTGGCTCAGATCCGAGCCTTAGCCCCGGAACGATTCTTGTTGGCGAGGAACCTCTGGGCTGAGGGGGTAAGTCTAGAAACTATGCTCCAGGTAAGTCTCAACACTAGCGGGGATGGTCTGATTATTCCGATTTCACAAGAGTGGCTGATCCAATCGCCAGACTCTGAGGAACGGCAGCAGATCTTGAAAACATGTCGGGATCGAGTCAACCAGGTTCGGGCTCAGGTGGTTGAGACTGGATCGAGCTGTGATGTGTGGATCCCGGATGTGTGTTTGCTGGATCAGCATCCTCATACCGAGCTCATTCTGCAACTCTATGATATTGGCTGCATTTTATTTGGCGAATATGTTCAATCTTCCGGTGCAATTCTGCCTTACTACATTGATCTGCGCACGATCATTTCTAACCCTCAACTATTTCAGCAAATGTTGAATGCCTATGCTGAAATTTTGAAGAAGCTTACGTTTGATCGAATTGCAGGGATCCCTTACGGATCCTTGCCAACGGCAACAGGATTAGCTCTGCGCCTGAATCGACCCATGATCTTCCCTCGCAAAGAGGTTAAGACTCATGGCACACGGCGAGCGATCGAAGGGGCTTTTGTCCCAGGGGAAACTGCGGTAGTTGTGGACGATATTTTGATCACAGGCCGCAGTGCTATGGAAGGAGCCGAAAAGTTACAAGCTGCGGGCTTAGTGGTTCAAGATATTGTTGTGTTTATTGATCATGAACAAGGTGTCTGCGATCGGCTTCGTCAACATGGCTATCAGGCTCACGCTGTCTTAACCATTTCCGAGATCGGCGATATTCTGTACGAAGCAGGGCGAATTGATCGATCTCAGTATGCAG
>CAZONZ010000713.1:0-1567 GCA_964581005.1 uncultured bacterium | reverse complement strand
GGCCTAGCTCCCAGGCAGTTTGCGTCGGGATCCCACGGCTGTCTAGGGAGTAAAAGTTTCGGCCTGTTGGCAACACATCTAAGCGTCCCCGTGTCGGAGCACCTGCAGGACCGGGAGGAACATATTCGCCTGCTAACCCCGCCAAGAGATGATCCAATTCCATCTGAGTAGAGTGCAGTCTGGGTAACAAGTGTTGCTGGATCCACTGCCGCAGGTTCGGAGCTAGAAACTCGGCAGAGGGGGATATTAACTGAAGATCCGAGATAGGCTCAGAGTCTTGGTCTGGGAGAGGATCCCACGTCTGGACCCGATCAGGATCCAAATCCGAGGTGATCAGGCGATGGGCTAGATCTTCTAGGGCTGTGACGATATCTCCTGCAATGGTAGGTGGCTTCGAGATCCTCAACCATTCCTGAGCCCGATCTGGAAGATCTCTCTGCCAGGGATCAGCCCAGTCGATGGCCAATGGATCCAGATCCAGTCCCAGATCCTGAGCTAATTGTTGAGTAATGCCTTGTTCAAACCAGGGCGGATTCGGCAGTCGGGTCAGGGCAATCAGCAGATCGACTAACAAGGATCCCTGAGGAACCTGCCCTAAAATATGCAACCCATCTCGAATTTGAGCCTCTTTCAACTCACACAAGTACCCATCCATCTGCGTTAACCATTCAGGAATGGGAGAGGTTGGATCAATTCCCAGATCCTGATCGAGCTCATGCTGAGTCAAGAGGGTGCGAATGTGCTCTTCAATCACCTGCAAGCGAGCTGGATCGAGTCCGATCGCGGCATAGTACTCATCTGTCAAATGCTCCAGGTCTTGCAGGGGTCCGTAAGTCTCTGCTCGTGTCATTGGCGGAATCAAGTGATCCACGATCACCGCTTGGGTTCGCCGCTTTGCCTGAGCTCCTTCTCCTGGATCATTAACAATAAAGGGATAGAGAGTGGGGATCGCTCCCAACACAGCTTCGGGAAAACAGGTCTGACTCAGCGCAATGCTTTTGCCAGGTAGCCATTCTAAATTGCCATGTTTGCCAACGTGAACAATAGCATCAGCCCCAAAGACATTGAGGATCCAACTGTAAAACGCGAAATACGGATGGGGAGGCACCAGATCAGGGGAGTGATAGCTTGCTTTGGGATCAGCGTCATACCCTCGACTGGGTTGGATGCCGATGAAGACATGGCCCAGCGTTAACCCTGGGATTGGCATGACGGTTTGCTGATCCCATTGCCTCACCCCATGCAAGCCAGGTGCTTCCCCCCATTGATCCACAACTTCGGCCTGAACGGAGGGGGGGAGCTGCTCAAAAATCCGTTTGTAGTCCTCTACGGAGAGATAGGATCCAACCGCCCGTCCAGCAAAACTCTCCGGATCATGCGTGGCAAAGCGGGTCAAGCTTCGGATTAGGACGTCGCCGTCTTCTGGGATCGAGGGGATCCTATACCCTGCTGCAGCCATACTCTTGAGGATCTCGATACAGCTATTCGGAGTGTCTAGCCCAACTCCATTCGCCAACCGTCCGTCCTTGGAAGGGTATTTGGCAAGGATCACGGCAGATTTACGTTC
>CAZONZ010000712.1:0-1569 GCA_964581005.1 uncultured bacterium | reverse complement strand
GGGTTGGGGTGGTGGGGGAGGAGCAGCTTGGGCTTCGGGGGGACTGCCTTCGGAGGGGGGCTGCTCTTGAACTTCACCCGCATCGATCGAGTTATCCGTAGACTCTAGTTCGGCTTCCGGGACTTCAATATCTTCAGGCGTGACGAGGGTGAACTCGATCGGCTCTTGATCAAGTTCGGGGATGGGGATCAGGCGAGCGCTGAGCCAAAAGGCCAACAACAATAATAGGTGGAGCAGCATTGATCCCAGGAGCATCAACCCAAGTTTGGGCGATTCGGCTTCTCGACGACGTTCTTCAACTAGAGCGCTACTTTGCATACTCAGTTCATCCCTCATGTGCGCCAGATTTGGATCGTCTCACACCACTCCGATCCTTTCCCATCCAGGCTTTCAGGTTCTGCCGATGGAAAGCACCCCTATGGTGGCATGTCCGTCAAGACACGGCAACGGAGAAAACGTCGTTCTCGTGGGGATCTCACGCTAGACTTGGAGCCTGGGAAAGCTCTTGATCGTGATTTGGATCGCTGGCATACATCAGCTACAGAGATCTGTTAGAAGGATTCTCACGTGACTCTTGGATTCAACGATCGATTGTGCAAAAGCCTTTGTAGAACTTATCAAAACCCTAAGCTCTCAACACTCGTGAAGATCATTTGAACAGTATGAACGATCGATTCGGAGCGGAGAGGGAGGGATTCGAACCCTCGATGGGACTTTTGACCCCATAACTTCTTAGCAGGAAGCCGCTTTCAACCACTCAGCCACCTCTCCAAGATGATCACTAGACTAGACTACTTTCAGAGCCCTAGCATAGCCGATCCGCGTTGGATCATTGTAATCGAAGCTGCTTGGATCAGCAACCCTTTCCAGCTCTCGCTCTCGCCAGTTGCTCCAAGATCCTCCTGGCCGGTTCGAGCCGATTCGACGCGATCCCGTTCAATCTGAACAGTTCTGGGCAGACAGCTTGCTATAATCCAACCCAATCTCAACCTGACAATCCCAAGGATCCGTACCCCTATGGATAAACCTCACATGTCCCCACCTTCGGCTGGCCGCCACTCCACCGATCCGACCCTACCCCATGGGCTGATCTGGCGGATCCTGGTTGCGCTAATCGAGTGGGCAGTGCCTCTGATGAATGATCGGTTTTTGCCCAACTCCCACCAGATTCGCTCGGAAGCGGTCATCCAGTGGCTGCAGGATCGTTGGATCTGGTGCCAACGTTATCTTGCTGATCGAGATCCGGGACCTCTGCAGTTTCGAGGCATGCCGATGTCTCGTGTGGTTGCTCCTGTACCCGTGGCTGTTCGGCAGCAAACGATCTCCTATCGCGGGTGTGTCGTGCCTGTGCAGGTTGCAGATCCTAAGGTGATCGCTGCCTCCTTAAAGCCCACAACACCCTTTCAACCTGCCTATCAGCGCCGTCTCAAAACCTGGTTTATGAATCTGGGTGTTGCCGATCTCGATCAGCTCCCCACATCACCCGATCTCGATCGAATCTATCGCGGCCAAACCTTTTAACTTTTGAGGGGTTCGGGGAGCTATAAGTCCCGCGCTGTACCTGAAAGG
>CAZONZ010000711.1:0-1577 GCA_964581005.1 uncultured bacterium | reverse complement strand
ATAAACTCGTCCTTGGGCAAGTCTTCAAGGCTAAGTTGTCCTCGATCCAACCCCAGCTCCGTTTCATGGAGATCGTGTTATGCCAGAGTCTGCTCACGCCCCATCAGCCCCCACCTGGGCCAAAGCGATCGCTCAACCTGCAACCCCCTGGGATCCTACTCCCCTCAAGATCCTCTCAGGATCGATCCCAGCCTCTTTAAGGGGATCTCTCTACCGGAATGGACCCGCACGATTAGAGCGAGGTGGACAGCGGGTAGGTCACTGGTTTGATGGGGATGGTGCGATCTTGGGAGTTTATGTTCAAGAGGGGCAAGCGATCGGGGTTTACCGCTATGTTCAAACGGCAGGCTACCAAGCTGAATCGGAAAGCGATCAGTTTGAATTCGGTGGCTATGGCATGACCCATCCCGGTTCAATCTGGCAGCGCTGGGGCAAGTCTCCCAAAAATGCGGCTAACACGTCGGTCCTCCCTCTCCCCGATAAAGTGCTGGCCCTGTGGGAAGGCGGTCAACCTCATGCTCTCGATCCGGAAACCTTGCAAACCTCCGGCCTGGATAATCTAGGATCTCTAACGAGCCATCAACCCTACTCAGCCCATCCCAAACGCGATCCCATCACCGGCGAGATCATTAACTTTGGCGTCAGTTTAGGGCAAACCGCTAATCTCACTATTTATGTCAGCCAACCATCAGGCCAGATCCAACGCCAACAGCAGATCGCTTTAGACTGTCTCCCGCTAATTCACGATTTTGTGCTTGCAGGACGCTATTTGATCTTTTGTATTCCCTCCGTGCGACTCCAGGTTTGGCCGATCTTGCTTGGCTTGAAAAGTTACAGTGAATGCTTGAAGTGGCACCCTGAACTGCCCACTCAGATCCTGATCATTGATCGAGAACGCTTGGAAATTGTCAGCCGGATCGAAGCGGAGCCTTGGTATCAATGGCATGTCGGCAATGGGCATGTTGGGAGTGATGGAGACGTATGCTTCACGCTGGCCCGCTATCCTGATTTTCAGACCAACCAATACTTGAAAGAAGTTGCCAGTGGATCGACTCAAACAGCAGTCAAGAGCACCCTTTGGCAGATCCGGCTGGATCCGATAGCGGGTCGGATCCGGGAACAGATCCAGTTGGTGGATCACGATTGTGAATTTCCGGCAGTGGATCCGCGTCAAGTAGGTCAGGCCACACAGCGAACCTATCTTTCCTTACATCGACCAGGATTAGAACATCCTGAGCAGGAGTTGTTTACAACGATCGGAAGCTTTGATCACCTGAGCGGAACTCTCCAAATTGCCGATCTTGGACCCCATCGTTATCCGAGTGAACCGATTCTGGCTCCCGATCCGGATCATCCCGATCAAGGATGGGTGCTCACCGTTGTCTTTGATGGGCAGCAGGAAACCAGTGAACTTTGGATCTTTGCGTCTGATCAGCTCACGAGTGAACCGATGGCGCGGTTGCAGCTACCTCACGTGGTTCCGCCCAGTTTTCATGGCAACTGGCAAGCACGATAACGCATCCCTTCAGCATTGGCCTTGAGCTCCCTTTACGGGCAGACGCGATCGGAGGTTGAAT
>CAZONZ010000710.1:0-1585 GCA_964581005.1 uncultured bacterium | reverse complement strand
TCTTATGTCAGCCCCAAACCTACAAGCGACCCTCAGCACAATCCCTTTACTGGAGGGGATCTCCAAAGATTCGCTGCAGATGTTGGAGTTTTGTGCCAGTGAGCGGGAGTTCCCAGTGGGTCGAGCCTTGATGATCGAAGACGCTTGGGGGAATGCAGTTTACCTGATCCTGTCCGGCTGGGTTAAAGTCCGTCGGGCGGTGGGAGATACGACCAAAACGTTAGCGGTGATCGGGCCTGGAGGCTTTTTTGGTGAAATGGCGATTTTGGACGAAGCGCCGCGATCGCGTGATGTTGTAGCTCTAACCAATGTGAAAGCCGTGGTGATCCCCGCCGAGGGATTTACAGCCCTGATGATGCAAGAAGCCAACGTCAGCTATCGGATCGCTCAAGAAATTTCCCGCCGCCTTCGCCGCCTCAATCAACAGATGGATCGTGGGCATCAAAGCCCTCCTGTTCGCCTGGTGCATGTGCTGGTCCAGCTAGCCGAAACCCATGCCAAATCCACTCCCCAAGGCAAATTACTCTTTAATGTCCCGGTCGAAGATCTCGCGGATATGGCTGACATTCCGGTTGAAACCGCCAGCAAAGTCCTGCAAAAGTTCGCGGGTCAGGGGGTGCTCAAAATCGATCCAGAACGACAACTGATGCTGTTGGCCCAATACACCAAACTTGTGCAGGCCACCCAGCTGGTTTAAGGATCCAACAAACTCTGTCACTGCTTTTGTGGGCCTATCCTCGACATTGATCAGAACTTGACCCAAGCGAAACTCTCGATCGATCGTTGTGGGCTTCCCCTCGAAATGGCTCAGACCTTGAGAAAAACGAAAGAGGCTGATCGTGATCAACCTCTCTCCATTCAAGGGGTATGAAAATCTACTCGATCAATGCATTACTTGATCATGGAGTTGGAACTGACGGCTGGCATGGAACTATGAAACCAGTCAGCAAACTCATCTTTGCGGAAAACTTGGGGTCGAGATCGGGGTCCGAAGCGGATCAGACTGGGCATTCCATTTTCTCGCAAGCGTTCTCGAAGCCAGGTGCCGATCCCCGTTTGCCCATCCGAGGGCATTTCGGTCTGAAAATTGCTGTACATCAACAACAATTGGTTGCGAGATTGAAGCAAGGCGTTTTCTTGAATCAGTTGCGGCAAACTACTGCCACTACCATGTCCAGGTTTGCGAGCGGTTCGACGGGGTTCTCGAAATCGTTTGGGCATACAGTCTCCTACGCAGAGGTCAGGGGAGAGGGCGTTTGCCATGTGGGATCAGCCAGCTTCACTACCTCGATTGTCCGATCAAAACATGCCATTCGGTCTTGAGCGGCTCATCATCGATCGCAACAATGGTCAGGGTGTGCTTAGGTATGGACAGCTGGCGTCAACGCCCCCTGGAAGTTAATGAAGGGTCATCCGTCTGCCTGTTAATACGATCCCGGCGGGATACGACGTCATGGGGACGTACCCACCTTTTGGCACCGGGCTGGCACAGGGTGTTGAGCTTGTCAAGCACAGACGTTACCCATATCTTGACTCAAAAAGTGCTATCTGGACAGAGGGTTTAGCAAAAAATCAGATCAAACTC
>CAZONZ010000709.1:0-1594 GCA_964581005.1 uncultured bacterium | reverse complement strand
AAGTGTTACGACTATACCTCGTGGGTCATCTTGAATAGCTGTCTGAATAAAGTACGATATCGTTTTTCGTGTTCCAACGCATCTTGAATGGATCGATTCTGTGGGCCTTCTCCACGATCAAAAAGCTCCCGTGCAGCCCCCAGTGTGGAGGCAATAGGGAACAAAGGTTTCCCTGGATGATAGTGCTTAAAAAGATCGCACTCGGCCAAGATCCCGTCCATTCCACCAATAAACACAGCTGCGGCAAACTGAAAACCATCCAGCCCAATCATCTGCTCCCGCATGATCCGAAGGCTATCGGCTTTATCCACCCCTCGTTGAGTCCAGACAAAGTTCTTAAACTCTTTTGCCACCTCAGGAATCACCTCTTCAAATTCACGAGACTGATAAATATACACATGATTTTCGGCTCCCAGCGTTCGCGCAGCCTGATCCACCAGCGGAGAAATGGCAGGATGCCCGCCAAAGATCAACTGCCGCTCTCGGATAGTCACAGACACCAACGCAAGAATGGCTTCCCGAATCAACATGGGATCCGAATTCTGGACATAAGGATCGCGGTACGGAATACTCGCTGATAAAAAGATAGGGGGTCGTAATGCCTTATTCATAGATCTTCCAACCAATCTCCAATTAGATCAACCTGGCTTGTCTGCAAACTCTGAATTTGATTAAGCCATTCTAAATGATCCTCATAATCTTGAGCAATTCCAAGACCATTGTAAACAATCCGAGTGTTAGGCGAATCTTCGGTGTTTAACGTCGCCAGCTGTTCTTGGATAGCAGGTGCATCGGGGAGTCCAACAAAAGGAACTACACGAGCCACACGAGATGAGTCTCGAAACAGATCAATAGCTTCAACCGGATGGACCTTAGGATCGAAGCCGAGTTCTTGTGCTAGAGCCACAACTTCAGCAACAACCCTAGTTCTTCTAGAATTTAACGATCGGATCCGGGTATATTCAACCCATGCAAGAATTGTATTCAGAGCAGATGGGTTTAATCGATCATCAAGCTCAGCAGTGCCCATCTGAAAATCACTCAACGTCAGGGCGAGAGACTCACAAAATTCTGTGCCTGACGTTCGCTGATGATTTGGCCAGATCAGCTGTAGTACACCTAACCCCAAAGTATGAGCACGAGTCAGTTCATCCTTGATCCAGCGTGAACTGAGTGCCTGAGGTGAGTCTAGAAAAATCAGCAGATCAACATCAGCCATTCGTCCCCACAAAGCCTCTTGAAAATCAACTCCACTTTCAATTGAAGCTGTATCTAAGAAGGTTCGATATCCACGCATGGATAGTTCTGCAAAGAGTTGGACTGCGACGATCCGAGTTTCCCGACGGCGATAGGAGATAAAGGCTTGGCGTAGCTTTCGAGATAGCCGAAACGCTCTCAAGATATCAGCCACAACCCTCTCTAGATCCCATTCCTGCCCATTAATGGATCCTAACTCTTCAGGAATATTCTGATGATAGGTATTAAGATCTTCAACCACCGGAAACACTGTAGCATTTTTATCTAAGAAGGTCTTGAGCAAGACAACCTCGGCTTCATCTGGATCCTCTTGTCCCCCAAACCACACCATGACGGG
>CAZONZ010000708.1:0-1596 GCA_964581005.1 uncultured bacterium | reverse complement strand
CCAGATTCGATCTCGGCTAATGGGATCAGCACACTCTCCCCAATCCGATCCTGGGCATATTCCTGAGGCGTGCGGACATCGATCAACACCGCAGGCTGAGCTTGACCTTGCATGATCTCGTCTACAGTGATCTCAATATCTTCAGCAGACTGATTCATCGCATAGAGGTGCAGCGGTGCAAAAGGTAACTGAGGAGTCAAGATCCAAACCAACAACCCAACCAGGCAAAGACCCAGAGTGATGGGGAACCAACGACCCAAACGAGGAGCTTTCATGATCAACCCTCCACCAAAACAAGACATCTCAAGACTGAAGACTAACATCTGGATCTAAGATCTGGGCTGTCGATCGAAGATGTTGAGCTTGCTCCATCGCTAGTGTTGCTTGTTCAGCAGTAGCCAGTCCTAAGCCTAAATGCTCCAAGCTTGAAAACGTGGGATAGCGCTCTTGAAGCTCAGAGACTTTTTCAATCAAACTCAAGATCCAATCTCGACAGAGCCATGATTGAAACCATTGAAAGGGATTGATCAGGTTTAATTGCTGGCCGATCTGATTTAAGAAGGTACTACGAAGTTGTGGATCGAAGCTATTGGCAGCTGTCACCAGTTGTTTAGCAATCAGAGGACGCAGGATCTCTTCAGTTTCAGCGATCACGAGTGGGGTAGCAGCTTGAAGTTGAGCTGGAGTCGGGATCCGTTGGGCATAGGGGAGGGACTGGAGGACTAACTCGATCCGCCGAGAGGCACTGACCGAATCCAAGGCCGATTCCATCGTATTGCCCAGACTTAGCATGACGTCACTCGTCAATAACCGTAAGGCCAAGAGGATCAATTCAAAGGGTAAAGGCACAATCAACTGCAACCACTCGTTTTGAAGAATCTCACGGATCCGTAACCCCATAAACTCCGAGATCTGAGCGGCCTGAATTCCTAGGTGAGTTAGTTGCAGGGTCCAATCGTCAGTTTCAGGTAAGGGTTGGGTGAGCAAGGTTTGCAGGATCCGCCATTGATCATCGAGATCTAATGCACTGCTACCCTTTTTGAGAACGGTTTCACGGAGTTTGGCATCCGCTTGGAATAATTTCTTTAACTCATTCGATCCCAGCAACTGTAAAGCCCCAGCAACGGTAGCACTAGCGATCTCAATCGCAATGATCGCACTCAAGAGGGCAGCAGATGCTTTGATATGAACCTGATCGTTGGGATCTAAAACAATGGGAAGACCACTCCGTCCATACGCTCGGCCCATAGCTTCCGACCAGGTCGAGGTTTGATCCGGATCTGCAACCCCATGGTGATAGGTGAAACTGGCCAGTAAAGCGCGATCGGAGGCCGCCGGGAAGGAACTGATCACCACTTCAAATTGGCGAGGACTGAGTCGCGTGATCCCATCGGTAACTACGGTTCTTAAGGATGCCCAAGGATCACTCTCACCCTCGGTCGAGTCGGTCTCAGTTGGAATCTCGATCAAAGCCTGTGCTATCCGATCGCGGATCTCGCGGGCGATCCCTCCCCATTGCAATTGAGCACTTGTTAGGGTTTGCTGCCACCACTGCTCAGTTTGGCTAGGAACCTGTTGCCAGGAGGCTTCCCACTC
>CAZONZ010000707.1:0-1599 GCA_964581005.1 uncultured bacterium | reverse complement strand
TCATGGTGATCATGACCACGTTTATTGCTCCTCTCTGGTTGCGGGGAATATTTGCTACTCCGAAAGAACAAGGATCGCTGGCAGACAGCCCAGAAGGTGTAACAGTAGCCTCCAATCAGAGTCTGACGAATTCGTTAGATCCTCAATCCCTTCAGGAGCTTCAGAGTGAGGTGAGAGAAGCCGATCGAGAGGTACAGTCTCCAACCGTCGAGACCAAAGTTTCATCCACTCGATCAGATGATTTGATCAAGAGCTAGAGGGTAACCACTCAATTACGTTCATCCTCTTAAGTTTGCAGTTCGTTTTAGGTTCTGAATTTTAGGATTAGCTACAGCTTAAATTCTCTAGAAATAGCTAGCTTACCTAGGTAAGAGATCAAGCAGAATAGACGAAGCCTTTAATAATCAGGCGGCTAACATGAATCCTAGTGAGAAGCAAGCTAGACGGATCGATCACTTTGACTGGTTTCGACTGGCGCTCCGTTTCAAGGGATCGGTGCTTCCTGCGATCCTACCCCAGACACTTTTTTGTTTTATCTTCGGGATTGTGATCACGATCCTGTATCGGATCGGTGTGCCTGTTGCGGTACCTATGTTGGTGGCCTTTGTGCCCAATATTGCCTTAGGTCTGCTGCTCGTCTTTCGGACCAATACGGCTTATGAGCGCTTCTGGGAAGGGCGAAAATGGTGGGGGAGCCTCGTTAACAGTACTCGGAATCTGGCCCGCCAGATCTGGGTGGTGATTGGCGAAAAGGATCCTCAGGATCGAGTACACAAGATTGGGGCGTTAAAGCTGCTGGTGGCGTTTGCGATCACTATGAAACTTCACTTGCGCCATCATTCCCTCGATGTGGATCCGGATCTAGAACTCCTTCTGTTACCGTCACAATATGACAAACTCAAAACAATGAATCATCCTCCCCTAGAAGTTGCACTGTGGATCGGGGATTATTTACAGTTGCAGTATCAACGAGGTTGTTTAGATGTTTATCAACTCACAGCCATGCAAGCTCTACTCAATAATCTTGTAGATGCTTTAGGGGCCTGTGAGCGTATTTTGAAGACTCCTTTGCCTGTAGCCTATTCAACTCACCTCCGTCAACTTGTGATCTTATATGCGCTGTCGTTACCTTTTCAACTAGTGGAATCACTCAGTTGGGCAACCGGATTAGTAGTAGGGATTTTTAGTTTCACTATTTTAGGGATCGAAGAAATTGCGCTCGAAATCGAGAATCCCTTTGGAACGGATCCGAATGATTTGCCCCTTGACAGTATCTGCAAAACCATGTTGCGTAACATTGAAGATCTCATCACGATTTCAACCCAGGCCAATAGTTTGAGTTACTATGATCCAGGCGATCCTCTTTGAAGACTTAGCCTAGTAAAGGATCAAATGCTGTCTAGATATCAGAGGATCTTCTCGCTGGGATCGCAGAAATCAATAAAATCAACCTTGACTTTTGTTTTACCAAAGCCATTGTGTTTTGCTAAAGCCATTGTCAAGATATAGTTAAGTTAAAGCTTTGGATCCTCAACCCATATATCCTTTTGCCATGTCAACATCTTCTCCTGTGCAAACCCTGATCCAGACTCTGGAGCT
>CAZONZ010000706.1:0-1600 GCA_964581005.1 uncultured bacterium | reverse complement strand
CTGAATGTCCTCCCCCTCCGGATCCTACTCCCCCACCTCCCCCCGATCCAGATCCCTGTCCAGGTTGCGGTGGTGGCGGTAGTTCGTATACCGATCCCAACTTCATCACCTTCGATTTCTTCCAGGGCTGGTTTGGGACCACGGGTGACTACATCCTGGCTCGTAGTCTCGACGGTCTCACCGAGATCCAGATCCGAACAATGGACTCTTCTGAACAAGGCGATTCAACCATCATCGCCATTGCGATCCGGGATGGCCTCGATCTCTATAGCATCCAGTTTGCTCCTGACTTCACTGAAGTCCAACATTTCGCCAATGGCCAGCTGATCACGCCGGATTACCAATTTCGAAATTCTGGGATGTGGATTGTGGGCTCCACCGATCCCTTCTCTGACTCCACCCGAATTGTCACCTCCTCCGGACACCAATTTGTGATCGAAGCCAGCTTTTCCCCTAACTGGTACGGTCTTTTCAGCATCAAAACGCTCTCCCTCACTCCAGGAACGGCCTGGGAAGGGATCTGGGGCAACCCCAATCAAGATCCTACCGACGATCTTCGACCCCGTGGGGGCTCTCCCTTGGCCATGAACCTCTCCTTTGATCTCTCTGGAGACCCATTCATCACTCCTGCTTTTACAACCAATGAGTTTGCCACCTTCATTCTGTCTTGGCGAGTTCAAGGCTCTACTTCCTTGTTTGATCAACCGTTTGCAGGGGATCCCAATTACAATCCAGGCTGGTATGTCAACAACCTGTCTCCTGAACAGATGGATCTGGGCTTTCAGATCTTTGAGTATCACTTTGGTCCGATTGACGATCCTTACTTGGCCTTCCGCTTTACAGTGGATCTGCTCTTAGGTGAGATCCCGGAGGATGAGTTAGTGTCGATCTATCGACCTCTGGTTGAAACGCCACTGCCCATCCCTGCAACAGTCCCTATTGATGCCGATCTGAATCAAAATGGGATTCCTGATCTAGAGGAGGAGGATCTGTTTGACTTTTCGGAGTTCATTGGCTCAGGAGGCTTCTCATAAACCAGCCCAGGAAATCCATGGTTGCCGATCCCACTCCCTCGATCCAGATCGCGGCCAACCTCTGTGGCTGGGGCCATTGGAGTCGGGCCTTAGCCTTAGCGATCCAAATGCCTCAGATCAAGGTCCGGATCTATCATTGCTTGCAGGACTTGCCACTGCCAGCCTTTATCACCAATGTTGAACAAGTGAGAGAACTGGAAAGGGGTCAACCGATCATCTGTGATCGAGACTGGGCATCAGCCCTCCCCTATACCCGTGCCGACTTCAGCCATAGCCTCTGTATTCACCGCCAGATTAGCATCCAACCCTTTGCCCCAGAGGACTACGATCGAGTGATCTACCTGAGTGATCTGGGGATCCCTGGAGATTTTCCACCCGTTGTGTTAGAGACTCCTGCTCTAGAAGCTCCGTTTGATCCGTATGTGATTGCCAGCAGTGAGATCCATAACACGCGCTTTTTACGACAGCACTATCCTAGCTACTCACGCCGGATCGTCTATCCAATTAGCTCGATGCGACGTAGCATTCAGCATCTAGTTGGGATCGCAGGCTACAACCTATTTTGG
>CAZONZ010000705.1:0-1602 GCA_964581005.1 uncultured bacterium | reverse complement strand
ACCACGAATACTGGAGGCAACGAACCCGCCCCTCTCTCACCAGCACCACCGTCTGTCTCCGGATCGAACGCCGTCAAACCCGTGGATCCCAAACTCCAACCGTAGGCGTCATCTGGTTACTCGCCGACGAACTCCTGGGTCAGGGAGATCTTCTGATCAATGCTCTACCCCATCCCTTGATCCCCCCCGTTGGCTTACTGGGCATGAGCCTACAGCCCGATGGTCGCCTGATCCCTGTCTTAGATCCCACCAGCCTCCTAGAATACCTGCTCAATCCCCCCACCCGATCTCCAGGGATCTCCACGCCCTCGTTACTTGCCCAACCTGATCAGCCCAGCCTACTACCTCCTCAAGCCGATCTCCACACTCGAATGGATCCTGATGAGGATCTCAGTTCAACGCCCGCAGGGATCCCAAGCTTAAGTGAATCGAGACCTTTAGTGGCCCGGATCATGGTTGTGGACGATGCTGCTCTGATGCGACGCCGTTTAGAAGCCAGCTTAAGCGCCTATGGCTACTCTGTGATCCCGTTGAGCGATGGCTTAGAAGCTTGGAACTGGCTCCAGACCCATCCAGCCCCCACCTTAATGATCACCGACATTGAAATGCCTCATTTAGACGGTTTTACGTTGATTGATCGGTGTCGGCAAGCAGGCATGAAGTTCCCGATCCTGGTTGTCTCCTCACGGCTTTCGGAAGAGTGGGGCCGTGAAGCCAAACGGGTTGGCGCAACCGGCTATCTCACCAAAGGCTTCTCCACACCTCAACTGATCCAGACCGTTAGTGGGTTGATCAACCCCCCTCAAGAGAGGTGATGCTGCCTAGCTTGTCTCCAATCATCCAGAGGTTCCCAACTCAGGACTCAACCCGATAGCCCAGATCTTGAAGGATCGCAGCCGATCGTCGCCAATGGGGACGCACTTTCACAAACAGTTCAAGATACACTTTGCCTGCGATCAGTTTTTGAATTTGGAGGCGGGCTCCCTGTCCAATGGTTTTCAACATCTCGCCCCGTTTGCCAATAATGATCCCCTTTTGCGAGTTCCGCTCCACCGTAACCGTGGCTAGGATCCGGGTAACACTACGGGTCTCTTCAACCTGATCAATCGTGATCGCCACAGAATGCGGGATCTCTTCACGGGTATGGAGCAAGATCTGTTCTCGGATCAATTCACCCATAATGAATCGCTCCGGTTGATCGGTGATCAGATCAGGAGGGTAGTAGTAGGGACCAAGGGGCAGCAGAGTCGTAATTTGCTCTAGCAAGGGAGAAAGACTGTCGGGATCCAGAGCGGAAACACTGACCTGAGCTGCTTGAGGGAGGAGCTGTTGATAATTAGCCCTCAACTCCGCTTGCACCTGAGGATCCTCTGGAATCAGATCGGCCTTATTACAACAGATTAAAACAGGGATCTGAGGCGAAAAGCGTTCGGCAATGTAGGTATCCCCTCGACCTGCGGGCATCGATCCATCTACCACAAAGACGATCCCATCCACTATCGTCAGTGCCGCCTGCGCATTCTGAACCAGGATCTCCCCCAAACGATGATGAGGCTTATGGATCCCCGGTGTATCGACCAAGATGATTTGGGCATGAGGCAG
>CAZONZ010000704.1:0-1605 GCA_964581005.1 uncultured bacterium | reverse complement strand
CTTAAGATCACCCCTTACACGTCAGCCACACTTATGTCACTCTCACATGAAGTTTATAATCCGAAGATCGCTAAGGATCGAGAGGTTGGATAATTTGGATAATAAGGCAAAGCGTACAGAATTCCTATGATTGATAGCGCCAAAAAGGATCGATTTCTCTCCCCTCAACCCACCCCCCCTCGTTCCCCCACTGGACTGCGGGACTTATTACCGCTGGATGTCATCCAGAAACAATGGGTTGAAGATCGACTAGGGCAAGTCTTTCAAAGCTGGGGCTATCAGCGGATCATCACCCCAACCCTGGAGCAACTCGACGATCTCACCGCAGGCGACTTTATTCACCCTCGATCGATCCTGCAACTCCGCGATGCCGAAGGAACCATGCTAGGACTACGACCGGAATTAACAGGTCCTGTCGTCCGAGCCGCTGCTACCCGCTTAGCTGGATCTCCCATGCCATTGCGGTTGTACTACCAGGCCAGTGCATTTCAAAATACTCAACGGGATCAGGAATTTTACCAGTCAGGGGTGGAACTGATCGGAGCAGGAGATTGGCTAGCCGAAGCCGAGATCTTGCTCGTCTTGGCCGATGGATTACAAGCCTTGCAGGTACCCCCTTGGAAACTGATCTTAGGGGATGTGAGTTTAACCCAGAGTTTACTCAGCCTGCTCTCCCCTACTGCTCAACCGATCGCACGGCGGGCCATTGCACGTTTAGATCGAGTTGAGTTAGAGATCGCCCCCATACCCGAAGCTGATCGGCACATGGGACTCCAGATCCTGGAAATGCGAGGTCGTTCGGATCAGGTCTTCCGGCAACTGCGGCAATTATCGCTGCCTGCACCTCAACGGGATCGAGCTCGACAACTGCACCAACTCTGCCAAATGCTGCAAGATGAAGGCGTCGATCTGGTCGTCGATTTCAGTCTGCTACAGCCCTTTGCCTATTACACCGGGATCGTGTTCAAAGTCGTCTGCGAGCGGGAAGTGATCGGATCCGGCGGACGCTACGATCAGCTCTTTAGCCTCTACAGCCCTAGCAGAATTCAACAACCAGGGATCGGTTTTACCCTCTTGCTGGAAGAACTTCAACGGGTGTTAGGGGCAGCGGGTCAACTACCTTCCCAACTGCGATCGATCCAACGGTTGTTAGTCCCTTCCGAAGAGTCGGCCTTCTCAGCAGCTTTGAGCTTAGCCCGTCAGTGGCGGCAAGTTTCACCCCTCTCCCACATCGAACTGGAGCTTCTGAACCGATCCCATGAAGAGATCCTGGAGTATGCCCAACGGAGACAGATCCAGGAAGTTGTTTGGATCCAAGTCGATGGCACCTACCACACTACGGTATTACCCGATCCCTAAGTTGCGATCGAACACCTGCAGAGGGGGAGTAGATCAGTTTCATCATGTTTCATCATCAAAGTGTCAAAGTGTCAAAGTGTCAAAGTGTCAAAGTGTCAAAGTGTCAAAGGCTGATCAGGCCATACATGAGGGCGTAGCGAACGAGCTCCGTGCGGCTGCTGGTTCCTGTCTTATTCAGGAGGCGGGTAACATATTTTTCAACATTGCGGACGCTGGTTTGCAGTTGTTTCGCGATCTCTTTGTTCA
>CAZONZ010000703.1:0-1613 GCA_964581005.1 uncultured bacterium | reverse complement strand
GATCGGATCGGGTTAGTGGGGGTCAACGGCGCAGGCAAGTCCACCCAACTCAAGATCATCTCCGGCGAAGTGGAGCCAACCACTGGAAAAGTGATCCGACCCGCCAACCTACGGATCGCCTATCTGACCCAAGAATTTGAGGTCGATCCAAGCCAGACTGTGCGGGAAGAGTTTTGGACTGTATTCACCGAAGCGAATCGGATCCAGCATGAGCTCAGCGAGATTCATCAGCAAATGGAAACAGCAGAGCCGGATCAATTGGATCAACTACTCAAACGAATGGATCGGTTGCAGCGCCAGTTTGAAGCGATCGAGGGCTATCAATTGGATGCTCGGATCAGTCGAATTTTAGATGATCTAGGGTTTGAGACAGATGATGGGGATCGGTTAGTCAGTGCTTTCAGTGGCGGCTGGCAAATGCGGATGAGTTTAGGCAAGATCCTGCTCCAAGAACCCAATTTGCTACTCCTCGACGAGCCAACCAACCATCTTGATCTGGAAACGATCGAATGGCTTGAAACCTACTTAAAAGGTGTTACTTTGCCGATGGTGGTTGTATCCCATGACCGTGAGTTTCTTGATCGGCTCTGCACTCAAATTGTGGAAACGGAACGCGGGATCTCCTCTAGCTATTTAGGTAACTATTCAGCCTATCTGCAACAAAAAGCCGAGCAACGTGATGCCCAGCTCAGTGCTTTTGAACGTCAACAAAAAGAGATCGAACGCCAGCAAGCCTTTGTTGATCGATTTCGAGCTAGTGCCAATCGCAGTACTCAAGCCAAAAGCCGCGAAAAATTGCTAGACAAGATCGAGCGCATCGAAGCTCCAACGGGTGATGTCAGAACCTTACATTTCCGTTTTCCGCCTGCTCCCCGCAGTGGTCGAGAAGTTGTCTTGATCGAAAATCTCACTCATGCCTATGGTAATAAAATCCTGTTTCTTGGAGCCAATCTGCTGATCGAACGAGGTGATCGTATTGCCTTTCTTGGTCCTAATGGAGCAGGAAAATCAACTCTATTGCGTCTGATCACAGGTACAGAGGAGCCCCTAGAAGGCAAAGTTGAATTGGGTCAACATAATGTGATCTCAGCCTACTTTGAGCAAAATCAAGCAGAAGCGTTGGATCTGAGCAAAACTGTGATGGGCACAATCCATGATGAAGTCCCCCACTGGAAAGATGAAGAGGTTCGGACCTTGTTGGGCAAATTTCTATTCAGTGGCGATACAGTGTTTAAGGCTGTTTCAGGCTTAAGTGGAGGGGAAAAAGCTCGTCTAGCCTTGGCTAAAATGGTTCTTCAGCCTGCAAATCTCTTGATCCTTGATGAGCCCACCAACCATTTGGATATCCCAGCCAAGGAAATGTTGGAAGAGGCAATCCAGAATTATGATGGCACCGTGATCATTGTCTCCCACGATCGTTATTTCATCTCGCAAGTAGCCAACAAGATCGTGGAGATCCGTGAGGGTGAACTGATCCCGTATCAAGGAGATTATCACTACTACTTACGCAAGATCGAAGAGGAAAAACAGAAGGCAGAGCAGGAACGGATCGCGGCTGAGAAAGCGGCTAAAGCTGCGGCCAAACGTGCCAAACAGAAGGAAAAGGAAAAAGC
>CAZONZ010000702.1:0-1625 GCA_964581005.1 uncultured bacterium | reverse complement strand
GCGGTTGCTGTTGAGTTGGGAAGCCCCGTCCCCTTGTGGGCGGGGTAGTTCACGAATGCGATCGCCCAACTTCGGCAAGCGTTACCCTCTAGCATTTACCTTTGGATCAATGCTGTCAAAGCTGAGCTACCTAATTTAGATCCTGAAGATCGAGCTTTTTTTGAATCGATTGATCCTTTTTATGAATTAAACACCCACCATTATTCGAGTTTGGGCAAACCCTGCCGAGCTGGACAGTCTGTGATTTCAGTGGATGGGGAGGGAACCATGCGGCGCTGTCATTTTATTAAAGATGTCATTGGTAACATTTACGATCCAGAGTTTGAGCAAGCTTTGTCAGCACGCCTCTGTACTAAAGCAACGTGCCACTGCCACATTGGTTATGTTCAAACGAGTCATATCATCAGCCTTATCATCAGCTTTGTCTGGGATAATCAGTCGAGAACATTACCCAAGCTTCAGCAACGATCAACACAGGAGAACGAACAATGGCCCACTATCAGAGGATCGAATACCCGATCGGGTTGGATGGCAACGTGATCGAGAGCGTGCTGAATGGTCAGAGAGAACAGTGTCTTCTGGCTACTGAGGAATTAGAGCGAGGGTTGGGTCCGATCGAATCGCGGGAGCTGCTTCCAGAGTTTCATGCGGACCATAAACATGTTTTGATCGTAGAACAGTCCCAGTCCATTCAGCAGTCTATTCACCAGTAGGGGTAACTCATGCAGGCTGAAATCCTGATCACGGCTGCCCCCAATCGCCCTGCTCCGATCGATCCACCGGCCCGACTCCCGTATGCGTTGAGCTTTGGGTTACTGATAGCCCTGATCATTTTGGGAGTGATCCACTGGCGATCTCGGCAATCTGCTCAGATGATTCAATCTCAACTGCAGCAGGACTTGGAGACCCTCAAGCAAGAGTCTCAAACGATCCAGCAGCATTTGCAAACGGAACTAGATCAGACCAAGGCAACGTTGCAATCGACCCGGCGGGTTAACGCTGATCTGGAAACCCAAAACGAAGCTCTCAAACACCAGTGTTCTCGCCTCCGCGATAGCCTGGATCAGCAGGCTCAACAGGTTCGGCAAGATACCCAAACCTTGATGTTTGAACAGATCCAAACTCTCCTCACGCAATACCCCACCCTGCGCCAGATGGCCACCTCAAAACCCGATCTCCCAGCCCGCAACCTCGTCGCCGCCCTCACCCCACTCGATAACCTGCTTCAGTTCTGGGGCTATGTTCCGATCGGCACTCCTTGGGAGGCTCTGGCCTACGATCCTCAACTCCACCAAGGGGATGTCGGGGATCTACAAGTAGGAGAAACAGTTTATGTCCGCTTTGTTGGCTACCGCGAGGCTAAAACCCATCGGATCCTCATCCCTGCGAAAGTTAGCCGTACCTTGCCTGGAGGTGTTTCACCATGACAGCCGTTGCGATCGATTTTGGTACCAGCAACACGAGGGAAGCGAGATCGATCCGAACTGCAGCAGATGTGAAGTCTAGAACCCATGTGAAGCCTAGAACCTTAGAGGAGCCTACCATGATCCGCCTGACTCAATACTCCCACGGAGGAGGGTGTGGCTGTAAAATTGCCCCAGCCCAGCTTCAACAGATCGTCAAGC
>CAZONZ010000701.1:0-1627 GCA_964581005.1 uncultured bacterium | reverse complement strand
TGACTAGCAAGATCCTTGAAAAAGTCAGATCCTTGGTGGGAGGAGAGCTTTCCGATAAAGCAATGTTGCCGATCTCGTGGTTTCCAAAATCACAGAAAATCTCAACTTTACTAATTGCTAGATGTACAGGATCTTTGAGATTGCCATTCTCATCTCGATCTTGGGTAATACATGATGGAATGATTTCCTGCTTCAACGTCCGACGATATTGCTGCTCTCTCAATAAGGGTTGATATTTGGGTAGACTTCTGTGATAATCATTCTGCAGCCGTTTATACAAAGTTTCCTTATAGGAGACACTTGAAGGATCGATCTTTGGCAGTGAGCGTGCAAAGGATTCTAGATTAGTAGGTTTTGGCTCTAGGTGAAGCTCTTCAAAGTAGGGTAAGATAACTTCATCCAACAAAGATCTTGTAGAGTGAAATGTAACCTCGGCTATAGTTTCCTGATTAGGTCGGTGATAAATGACACTACACACAGCTGTACAAGCTCCTCCACTACGAGCTGGGATCTCGTTATTGCTAAGCTGAGTTAGGGTTTGCAAAAGAGTGCTCTTTCCTTGCCCCATTCTGCCCACAACTCCAATGTTGAGTGTTTTGCGAGAAAAGCGTCTAGAAAGATTTTGGAACTGAGTTTGGATCTGGTTAATACGTTGAATATAGGGATCAAGATCTTCAGCCTGAGTAAAACCAGCACTCATACTAGCAGGTAGATCCTGGGCTATTTGATGCTTGAATGCTTCGACGTCAGTCAACCACTTTTGCAAAGTATCGAGTCGATCGACAATCCGGAGGATCTTTTCAGCAAGGGGCTTACGCTGATCAATGATACTTTGGATCTGATCTGCTCTAGTCATGTCAGGAGGCTTCCTTGGGCTAATTTAGACTAAGGAACAGTATAGCTTGACTCTGGTCAAAGTGGAAGAAGAGAGATCTCAGTTGTTAGCATCTAATGATCCATGTGTAATGGCGAGAGATCCGAGTAACTTTGGGGACTTGGGTGCGATCCCGTCTGACTTGATCTCGCCTAAGAACTCATCCCCACGAAGCTCAATTGATCTTGCTAGTCGAAGGTTGGCACTTGATACGCATAGCAGCTACGATAGACGGCTATTTGAGTTATTGCATCATAAGCCTGTTACCTAGCAATCATAGATCCAAGGTATCCCGGTCCATATGGATCTATACTTTGAGCAGTCTGTGAAGGAGTGAAGACATGACTGTTTATTTAGTGCGACCTCAGCCAACGTCTAGATTAAGATCCCTCAACCTGAACATGCTGGCCCTAAACCCTGAAGAGCGTCTGGCACAGCTCGAAGAGCAGGGAAGACTTTGGCAGATCCAAGAGAGCTATCAAGATCTGGAGAAATGGATCAAGGATGAAAAGACGATTAGGCGGCTCCCGGAACCTCGCTTCAGTTCTAGTCTGGGTCTGATGTTTCTGGAGATCCCGGAGGATCAAGCGGAGGATCAAAAGAGATCCTTGGTAAAAGAATTGCGGCAGAAGGTTGGGGCAACGGTGATCCCTAGCGATATTCCCATTGATCTGGTTGAGCCCTTGAGGGAGGGTGAAGATACGTTTAAGACCACACTGGATCCTGAGGATCTTTGGCACTTGGAGATTACGG
>CAZONZ010000700.1:0-1639 GCA_964581005.1 uncultured bacterium | reverse complement strand
CCCTCCTGGATCGGTGGACTCAACTTGCCGCCGACTCGATCACACCTGAGGAATGGAACGTGATCGGAGATGCCTACTGGGAACAACGGGAATACGGCAAAGCCTCCCGCGCCTACGATCAAGCCCCCTTCTCCCCCCAACCCCTCTACCGCCCCGCTCGCAGCCACCACATTTCCAAAGAATACGGACCGGCCCGTGATCTCTACCAAACCCTGATCACGGATTTCCCTGATGCTCCAGATGTTGCCTTAGGCCGTCGCCGCTACGCTGCCATTAGTGGTCCACAAACTGCCATCACGATCCTGAATCCTCTAGCCACATCCACCCACCCCGATGCCCCTGAAGCCTTGTTAAGCCTGATCCAGATCTATGAAAAAGCCAGCAGTCCGCAATCGGCCCAAGCGACTCGCCAGGATCTGTGGACTCGTTTCCCAACCCGTGAAGCGGCTGCAATCGCGGCGTGGGATCTCGCCTGGGCTAAAGCAGGGGCTGGAGATCTCTCAGGGGCCATTGCCATTGGGGAGCCGATTGCTAACGCTCAACGGGATCATGAAGTTGCAGCCCAACTGAGTTACTGGATCGGCAAATGGTTTGAACAGTTGGGAGATCAGCAAGCCGCTCAAACAGCCTATCAGCGGACTCTCCTGCACTATCCTCACAGCTACTATGCTTGGCGATCGGCTCAACATCTCGGTTGGCCTGTTGGCGACTTCAGTGTCGGTCGTGCCGCTGTGGAGATCAACTACGTCCCTCAGACTAGCCCCCTCCCCCTTGGATCCAAACAACTTCAGCTCTTGCATTCGATCGGAGCTCGATCCAGTGCCTGGAGACGGTGGCAATGGGAAACCCGCCGGAGTTTTGATCCCAATTTCGATCCCACCAGCAATCCCACCCCCGAAGAGATCTTTATGAATGGTCTGTTACGGAATGCAGCAGGGGATCATCTCAAGGGGATCAATGAAGTGGCCAGTTTGCTGCAGATCGATCCCAATCAGCCTTCAGATCCAGCTGATCCTGAGAGCATCGATCCAACCTTGGCCACCAGCCTTGATCAACTGAAACAACGATCGGATTTCTGGGAAGCGGTTTATCCGTTGCATTTTCTTGCCAAAGCTGACAACACCTGGAGCGACGATCACTCCATCCACTCAGGGATCGCGCAGTGGGCTCAAGAATTCAATCTCAATCCACTCATGACCGCCTCCTTGATCCGGCAAGAATCCCGGTTTGAACCACAGATCGTTTCCCGATCCGGTGCCATCGGCCTGATGCAAGTGATGCCTGCTACAGGTCAATGGATCGCGGGACAATTGGGTCTCCAAACTTACGAACTCTCCAATCCTGCTGACAATCTTTATTTAGGATCCTGGTATCTCGACTACACCCATCGCACATATGAAAATAACACTCTCTTAGCCCTGGCCAGCTACAACGGCGGTCCCGGCAATGTGGCCAAATGGATCAATCGATATGGCCTCAGCGATCTCGATCTCTTTGTCGAACAGATCCCCTTCCCTGAAACCCGTGGCTATGTTAAATCCGTCCTGGGGAACTACTGGAACTACTGGCAGATCTACACCGCTGAAGGATCCACGCTGATCAGTCAACGCTTGCGACAGCTTCACGAGTCTGCAGAACA
>CAZONZ010000699.1:0-1647 GCA_964581005.1 uncultured bacterium | reverse complement strand
GTAGAGACAGGAGGGCGAGCCCGCAAAGGTAAATCAACAACTGTCGGTAAACCTCAATCGACTACAAAACAGATCTCGGATGTTCAACAGTTCTGGATCCTATTGCGGCGGAATGTCGCCATCTTATTACGAGATCGGATTGGTCTTGTGCTGATGTTAGCCGTTGCCCCTGTATTGGGCTTGCTTGATTTTGTGACCTGGCAAGCTGATCTATTTGATGTCCAATCGGGGGATCCTGAGCAAGCTGTCACGATGCTGTTCACGACTGCTCTGATCGCTGTGATGGTAGGCAGCCTTTCCACCATGCGCGAGATCGTTAAAGAAGTTGATATCTATCGACGGGAACGGATGATCGGGCTGAGGATCTTGCCTTATATTGCCTCCAAACTTGGCATCAGTGTGATCTTAGCCCTTTATCAGGCTGCAGTCTTTCTGCTTTTGAAACTGTTGAGCACCGATATTCCCCTTACCCTTTCATCAGGGTTCAGTTTTTATTTCACTCTATTTCTAGCTTCACTATCCGGCATGATCATGGGTCTCTTGGTGTCTGCTGTATCTCCTAATCAAAATGTAGCTCCTCTGCTCACGATCATCGTCTTAGTGCCTCAAATTACCTTTGGTGGTGGCATTTTGCCCTTGAATAAGCTAGGTCCTCCAGGGCTTTTGATCAATCATGTGTCTCTAACCAAATGGACGTTTGAATCAATGGTCACTATATCGGATCTAGGTCAATCAGTTGATGAGGATCCATGTTGGCAACTCTCTGCAGCGGCGCGGCGTGATCTGGAAGATGAGGATAAGGATCAGTGTCTTTGTTTAGGGATTAATCTCTTCGATCAGTGCCAATTTCCGGGGATTCAAGAGAAAGGTGACGATCAAGAGGTTCTTGATGCAACGCCTCCTGCAGAAGTGATGGATCCGGGGGATCCGCCTGCCAAACCTGCTGATTTAGCTCTGCTTGATCAGTGGCAACAAGACATGGAAACCTATCAAGAGCAGATCAATGCTTACGCTAACTATCAGGCAGACTATAACCAGTGGAAAGCGGATCGGCTCACGGCCATTGCTAAACGGGAAGCCACGATCGAGCGCTTCCAAACCGATTTTGGGATCATGTTTGCTGTTAACTTAGTAGGCCACTGGCTAGCCCTACTCACTGAGGTTGCTGCAATGCTTGGCCTGATCTGGATCGTTCAGAAGCGTAAAGACGGATCTCAAGGACGCTAGGGAAAACTGGGAAAACTTATAGCTTCTGGAAACAATACAGTCTTTGGATCCATGCCAGGGTTGGCCAAAAACCTACTAAGCGTCGCGCCTTAGCCATCTTTGTTAATAGAAGCTATCAATTCTTGCTCAACTCGATCAGCCTCTTCATTATTCACTTGGCATGTACCTGCATTGAGATGGCCTCCCCCTCCATAGTTGAGACAAAGCTCACCAATATTCGTCTTCGAGGTTTTATTCAAGATGGACTTGCCGATAGCAAAAACGGTATTTTGTTTTTTCAAACCCCACATGCGATGTTAACCCGGCATGATCCGAGTGTCCAGCACGATGCACCACCGCACACAGCAGCAGACCCATCGTATCCACTAAGATCGTGCGCTTCCGTCCCTTGACCTTCTTCCCCCCGTCAAACCCACTCTC
>CAZONZ010000698.1:0-1648 GCA_964581005.1 uncultured bacterium | reverse complement strand
GTGTCCGTGTCGTTCGCTGTTAGGGTTAGGTGGAAATGTTCAAGCCTGCCAAAATCTCTTGGGTCTATCTTAGTCTTGGCTTTGTGCTGAGTGTATTGGGTTGTGCTACCCAGAGTCCTTCCACACTTCAACCGACAGATCCAAGCTTGCCCCTGTCTGCAGCTGAAGGATCTTCCTCGACTCGTCTTTACTATGAGGGGGATTCAGAAACCGTTTCGCCCATTGATGCTGGGATTGCGTTTGCCTTAGCTCAGGGGATCACAGAACCAACGGCGATTGTCAGCTACGTTGAAGAGATCTTGCGCTTGCCGATCACGCCGGAGGATCTGACCGTGAGCTCTCCTCTCTCGCTGTCTGACTTTGATGGGGATGGGGTGCCAGGGACTGCAACGGATGCCGCGATCCTCTATGCGATCAGTCAGGGCTTTACTAACGAAGCTTGGATTGAGGGCTTTTGTCAGGAGGTGTTTCAAATCGAGTGCCCAATTCAAGATGGGTTTCCCTTGCCAGGGGGATCGGACGGGGAACAAGATTGGATCTTGGTGGGTCCGGCTGCGGTGACTGGAGGGATCAACCAGTTCCGGGTTGATTATGCCTTTGGGGGAGTGAATCGGACCTTAACCATAGATGACGTGACGTTGCAGGGACTGGTTGGATCGGGGGGAGAAACCATTTTCCCGATCCCATTTGGGAGTTTTGAGGGCCTCAATCAACGGCTGGTACCAGGAGGCGATCGCCTTACGATCAGGTTTAGCCGCCCACTTTCGATAGACACTCGTGTGACGTTGACGGATACAGAAGGCACTGAAATTCGAGCCTTAGTGCCTGCTTCTCAAGTTCCGAGTCTCTCTTTGGAATTTGTCTCTCAGTACGGTACGGCTCAGTTAGATCGAAGTGAAGCGATCACACTTGATTTTGCAGGCAATGTCTACTTAACGGGGTTTACCGAGGGCAATTTGGGGGCACCGAATGTAGGGGGAGCAGATATCTGGTTGAGTAAACTTTCTCCTAGTGGAGACCCTCTTTGGATTCAACAAATTGGCACGCCTGCGGATGATATTAGCAGTAGTGTGGCCCTCGATCGAGATGGCAATATCTACATTTCTGGATCAACGGATGCTAGTTTAGGGGGTCTCAGTGCAGGTGGTAAAGATATCATTTTGGCCAAATTTGATCCGACAGGTCAGTTAGTGTGGATTCGGCAGCTTGGATCCCGTGGCAATGAGTTCGCCAATTTTGTGGCTACGGATCCTCAAGGATCGGTTTACATTACGGGACCGACATCTGGAACTCTAGCAGGTGAAATGAGTGAAGGATCATTCTCGTTTGATGTGTGGGTGGCTAAGTACGATAGTGACGGTGAGTTGCAATGGCTGCAACAGGCTGGGACAGAGGCTAACGATTTCTCCTTGGTCGTAGCTACTGATCAAGAGGGAAATCTGTTGTTGTCGGGCTACACAGAAGGAGACTTTGGCGGCCTGAATGAAGGGGGGCAAGATAGTTGGGTGGCTAAATATAGCTTTAATGGCCAGCTATTGTGGGTGCGTCAGCTGGGAACTGAGGTTGATGATTTCTCGACTGGAGTGGTTGCCGATGCTGATGGAAATGTTTTTACGGCTGGGCGCACCCTAGGAACCTTAGGTCCAGC
>CAZONZ010000697.1:0-1651 GCA_964581005.1 uncultured bacterium | reverse complement strand
GATCCTGAAATCGGCTCCAGAACGATCTGAGGAATTGTCGAGTTATCGGCAGCAGCTGGTTAACCTGCAAGCTAGTCAGAACACTACAACAGCCCAGGACTCACCATCCGGATCCAGCTCGTCGGGCTCTAATGCTCAACGCCAACGGATCCTTTCCTCTGGATCCTTTCCACGTCAGCTAGCCCAGCATTTGCAAACGGTCGATGCAACGTTTTATGGAGCTAGTTGGTGTGGCTATTGTCGGGAACAGAAAACTCTGTTTGGGGATGCAGCGGCTGATCTGCCCTACGTTGAGTGTGCCAGCCGTGGACGCTCGCAAGCAGCTGTTTGTACTCAGGCTGGAGTGCAGGCTTACCCCACTTGGATCATCAATGGAAAGGTCTATCGCGGGCTTCAGTCTCTGGAACAGCTGGCCGAATGGTCTGAATTTCCAGGGATCTAAACCAAGCTCCGATACCCTCCATCCCGGCCAACCGATCTGCAAACCTCCTGTTTCAGTCTCAGCTCCATGTCTCCTGAATCCGATCCCCCCCCGACTCACTCTGATCTCCAGAAAGAAATCCTGGCCCAACGGGAATTTTCGATCGCGGAGCTGATCAGCCGCGAGGGGAGTTCCTTGATGAAGGGGGAATCCCCAATCCCCCGGTTAGACCAGGCCAAAACTGAGATCACCAATTTCATCGATCATCATCTCAGCGATCGATCGGGAGCCTTACTGATCGTTCTCCAGCGGTGGGTTGAGGCCGATGATGCTACAGTCAGCCAACAGATCGACGCCCCCTTACGGGCTTTAGTCATGATCCTCGAAGGGCTGATCGCCAATCCTGAGTTACTCTACGAATTCGTCAAGCAAGTGGATATTGAGTGGGGCAGGATCTATCAAGAGCGGCCTCATTTCCAACGTCCCGGCCAAGCTCCTGATCCAGATGATGAATATACCCATGAGTCTGTCCGCCAGCAGCTGAGCGATCTATTGGATACCGTCAACCAGGCTCAGGCATAAGCCGAATCCCCAGGAGAATAGGATCGTCATGCTGATGAGAGGGTTCCGCAAGAAGACCACCGATTAAAGAGGTTAAGCTGAGGAGTGAGCTGAGTTGAGATCAATGGTTATCCGATCCCATCGCACAAGTCGGCGGACCCGTAATCCCAAAGGCCGATCGACCTCCAAATCAACCCCCAAATCTCCGCGTTCTCCCTCCTTAAAATCTTCTGCTCCCTCCCTCCCTCGCCGTCCCCTTGAGCGCGGCTGCTTGATTCGCTATGTGGGCAAAGATCCTCATCTGATCGACGACTACGGTTCGGGTGAGATTATGCAAGTGATCAGTATCCAGCAGGGATATGTCTGTTGTCGGCTAGCAACAGGTCTGATCAGTGATTGGATGCCAACAGGCGAGGTCCGGGTGATTTGATTCAAGGATCAATTCTCTAGGATATCTGCAAGGTTAGTGGTGAGCAGATCAAGACTCTGCTGTACTCTTGCAAGTACCTACCTAAGTGCTTTAACAGATCCTTGATAGCGTTAGAAATTATGTTGCGGAGATCCTCAGGAACTTGGGTCGAAAGAAAGAGTCATAACTAAGGATCAGTAAGGTTTACAACGTTAGCGCGGGTGTCCCCACCCTCAGCTTGCGGGGTGGGGCGGGATAGC
>CAZONZ010000696.1:0-1657 GCA_964581005.1 uncultured bacterium | reverse complement strand
GGACTCATGCGGCGATGGCCCGCCGTTCCATGGGGATCGTGACTCAAGACGACAATCTCGATCCCGACCTAGATGTTTTAGCCAATATGATCTGCTTTGCTCGCCATCATCGAATCGTGGGTCGAGTTGCTCACCATCGGGTTGCTGAAGTCATGGAGCAGGTCAATCTGCTTGGCCGAGAAAAGTACGCTGTCACGGATCTATCGGGAGGGTTGAAGCGACGTCTAGTTCTGGCCCGTGCTTTACTCAACGATCCGAAGATTGTCTTTTTAGATGAACCTACGACTGGTTTGGATCCTGATGCTCGCCAAGATTTCTGGAAGCTGGTATCTCAACTGAAACAGGCAGGACGGGGCGTATTACTCACAACTCATTACATGGATGAAGCTGAGCGTTTATGCGATCGATTGCTGCTGATGCAGTCCGGTAAAGTGGTTGATCGAGGTACACCTCAGGAATTAATTAGTCGCACAGTGGGCCAGGATGTGATCGAGGTAGAGGGGATCCCATCTACAGTTATTGAAGATCTTGCGCAGTCAGCTGGAACATGGTGGCGGCCCTTTAGTACGGGTCATCTGATTGTGTTACCGGCACAGGATCCTTATGGTTTTATTCATCGGGTTGAGCAAGAACAACCCACTCGTTTACTAATGCGTCGTGCTAATTTAGAAGATGTATTTTTAAAGTTAACTGGAATTACATTATGATCTACCTAAGTTATATTATGATCTACCTATTTATCTCAGTCGAATCCCAGTAGCTTCTCAGTCAGAAAACAATCAGGGAAGGAAGTGGGGAGGCGTTTACTTAAGTTCTGGTTGGCTCGGAATTGAAGTAGCCAATTGCAAGCCTTCGATCGCCTGCAAAACTTCAACAACGGTTTGATAGCGTTCAACATAGCTGTATCGTACCATCCGATTTAAGATATTCGCCAAACCAGAGCTCACACAGGTTTCCCAGATCAATTCAAATGTTTGTAGATCTCGTTCTAATTGTTGCGGATTGAGTCCTGTCAACGCTTGGATCCCAATCATACCCACGGCGTAGAGATCACTATTAAATCGAGGATAACCAGCTACCTGTTCGATCGGCATGTATCCAGGAGTTCCAATCTCGATTGTCCGCTCTTGCTCAACACTGGCGGTCTGTAATCGTTTTGCCGTACCAAAGTCAATCAATACAAGTTTCTGATCACGTGATCGCCTCATTAAGTTACTAGGCTTCAGATCTCGATGGACAATCTGGTGAACGTGAACAAATTGTAAGATCTCTAGGATTTCCTTAAGTAGACGAATAGTTTGATCTTCAGTAAATGTTTGTTTGTCGGCTAGCTCTTGGCTCAATGGAATGCCTTCTATAAACTCTAAGGTTAGATAGAATTCACCATCTTGCTCAAACGAACCTAACAATTTAGGAATCTGATCATGTTGTCCTAAACAACTGAGTAATTCAGCCTCATTTTGGAACAGGCGACGTGCTCGATCCATGGATGTTTGTCCAATGGGCCGAAGTCGCTTGACCACGCAAGGGGGAGCTTCGGGATGTTGGAGATCTTTGGCAATATATGTTCGTGCAAATCCACCCCGACCTAAAGTCTCTAGAATTTGATATCGCCCACCCAGCAGTATTTCAAGATTGATCCGTATTTTTTACTCTT
>CAZONZ010000695.1:0-1665 GCA_964581005.1 uncultured bacterium | reverse complement strand
AGATCTTGACCGATCGACTGCAGAAACTTCAATAAGGGTTTGGATGATCATCTACACTTACCCTAGATCCACAAGCTAGTTTAGATCTCATGCCAATACCCATCGCCTGTCCAGCCATCACGCTGTATATCGAGGAATGATCGATGCCGTTCTGGTTCAAGTTATTTCAAACCCTGTCTGCACTATCGACCCCACCTCAAGCTCAGGTTGAAGGGGGTAGCCTCGATCAACTCTTCAATCCAGATGATTCATCCTCCCTCTCACTCGATCAATCGGACTCGCAATCGATTCGCACCCTGCAGATCCTAACCAGCTTGCCCGCTCTGACCGTGGGGGGAGTTGTGGGACTGCTCCTCCTGCTCGTGATCGGTGCATGGCTCTACACCCGCTTTTATGTGATCACTCCAACCAACGAAGCCTTCGTGTTGACCGGGGGACTGTTTGGCAAGATCAAGAAAGTGATCCTGAACGGGGGTTGTATTGTTTATCCCGGCTTCCATGAACTGACCCGTGTGCCCTTGCGTGAGATCTCGATCGATGTTGAACGAACCGGAAAACTGGCTGTCCGTACCCAAGATTATCTACGGGCTGACATGCGAGTTACTTTCTTTGTCTGTATTACCGCCTCTGAACAAAGTGTTCTCACGGCAGCCGCTCGCCTAGCTCAAGCTGGCAAGATCAGTCCCAGCGATATCAAGAATGCGATCGAAAAACGGGCGGATGACGCGATCCGAGCCGCTGCTAAAACCAAAACCCTGGCTGAGATCGATTCCGACAAGTTGGGGTTTGCGCAGGAAGTATTGAATTTGATTGAACCAGATCTGAAGAAAGTGGGCTTGACCCTGAATAACATTGCTATTTCTGAGATCGAGGAGAGTGATAGCTACGATACCAACAACTTCTTTGATGCTCAGGGGGTGCGACTGCGGACGGAGACAATCCAGCGATCGATCCAGCAAAAACGGGAAGTGGAGCTGGTAACCCAGGTGACGATGCAGCAACGGGAGTTGGATGCCGAGAAACGATCCCTGGATATTGAGCAGGAGAAAGAAACGGCACGTCTAGCTCAGCAGTTGCAAGTCGAAGCCTTGAGGGCTCAACGGGAGCGTGAGATCGAAGAAGCCAAAGCCAAAGAGTTAGCCACTACCCAACGCAGCAAGATCCTGCAAGACAAATCTGTTGAAGAAGAAGAGATCCGCAAAAAGCTCTCCCTCCAACAAAGTCAGATCAATGCCGACATTGAACTGGAAGAACGCTCCAAACAGTTGAAAGTGGTTCAAGCCACCCAGCAGCAGGAAGCTCAGATGGCAGAACTCGCTCGTCAACAAGCCATCGAAGCTGAAGGGATCCGCAAACAACTGGCCATTCAGCAAAATCAGATCCAGGCCAATATTGATCTCGAAGAACGCAACAAACTCCTCAAACTAGCTCAGATCAACCGCCAGCAGGAGTCTGAAACCGCTGAGATCCTACGCAAACAAGCGGTCGAAGCGGCCCAACTGACTTCACAACTCCAGATCACGGAATCCGAGCGCCAGGTCCGGATCGCCCAAGAGGAAACTCAGGTAGCAATCACCAAGAAACGACAGGAAAGTTTTATTGCAGAGGCGGAACGGGCTAAGGCTGAAGCATCTGTACTCAGTGCCAGTGAGATTGAAAAAGCAG
>CAZONZ010000694.1:0-1678 GCA_964581005.1 uncultured bacterium | reverse complement strand
AGATCCCTGTCTTTGGACAAATCCCCACAGGTACAGTCAATTCGGCCACAGATGCTTCAGTCTGTTCAGGCGTATAGCCAGTTTTCTCATCCTTAGGCATAAATCATAGAACAACAAACTAAAGTGTAGCTCGGAGCTGGAAAAAGCTAGATCCCTCGATAGAACTTCTGATCCCAAGCACTCTTGAGGTAGCGTATGGAGGTAGAGGTTGTTGAACGCCTGCTCATGATGCGCAAGTCTTGGAGTCGTTGGTTGAGTGTTCTGATCGCTGGGATCGTCTCGCTTGGGTTGGGGATCTTGTCTTCGCATTCCTCCACCCAATCCGTATCGCCACCATCGGGATCCATGCCTGAGAAGGCAGTGTATACCTGGGATCTACCGGAATGGGTGCCCAGACCTGTGATTCCGGCGGATAATCCGATGAGCTCGATCAAGGTTGAACTGGGGCGGCATCTTTTTTATGAGCGGCGGCTCTCGATCACTGAGGAGGTTTCCTGTGGATCCTGCCATCAGCAAGCGCTGGCGTTCTCAGATGGAAAGGCTGTGGGGGTTGGAGCGACCGGAGAACGGCATCCTCGCAATAGCATGAGTCTGACCAATGTGGCCTATGCACCAACCTTAACCTGGGCTAATCCCCTCCAGACTCGTTTGGAAACCCAGGCGCTAGTCCCCTTATTTGGCGAACACCCGATCGAAATGGGGATGGTGGGCTGTGAGGATCAGATCCTTGCCATGCTACAGAGGGATCCCTGGTATTCGCAGCAGTTCCCTCTGGCTTTTCCTCACGATCGAGATCCCTTCACCATTGCTAACCTCACCAAAGCCATTGCAGCCTTTGAACGAATCTTGATCTCAGTGAACTCCCCCTACGATCACTACCGCTATGGTGGAGATCCCCAAGCCATCTCAGCAGCAGCCAAACGAGGGGAAGCTTTATTTCATAGTGAGCGACTAGAGTGCTTTCACTGTCACGGGGGATTCAATTTCACTGACTCGATTATGCATGAGCGTTTGGCGTTTCAAGAGATCGCCTTCCACAACACAGGACTCTACAATCTCGATCCATCAGGCCGTTATCCGTATCCCAACACCGGCGTTTATGAAATAACCCACGATCCTGCTGATATGGGTCGCTTCAAAGCTCCAAGCTTACGTAATATTGCCCTCACGGCTCCTTATATGCACGACGGTAGTATTGCAACCTTAGAGGATGTGATGGATCATTATGCCGCAGGGGGACGCACGATCCACTCTGGCCCTTATGCTGGGA
Source organism: uncultured bacterium (assembly GCA_964581005.1). Classification (GTDB taxonomy): domain Bacteria; phylum Cyanobacteriota; class Cyanobacteriia; order Thermostichales; family Thermostichaceae; genus CAZONZ01. The sequence goes on along the minus strand of CAZONZ010000694.1, from coordinate 408 downwards.
TCGGAAGCCAGAATCCGCTGAAGAGCAACTTTGTGAAAGGATTTGATCTGACCCCATCGGAGAAAACGGATCTGATCGCTTTTTTGAAGAGCCTCACTGATGAGCAGTTCATAACCCACAAGGCTTTTAGCGATCCTGCAGAACAACAGGACTAAGGGGAAACGGCTTCGGAGTATTCGCTTCAATTGAGTTCAGCTGCTGGGCTGCGATCATTTCAGTAATACGCTGCCCTAAACCACCTTTTAGATCTTCGCTTTTTACTTCCACAACCATCAGAATCGGAGCTGTGTTAAAGAGGTGTTCGGTGCTGTTACTGATCATGAAATCCCAGTAGCCGCTTAGTCCCAGGGCTAGATCCACATTGAGCTCGACGCTAAACAATAAGCTGACGGTTGAATCCAGTTGCTG
>CAZONZ010000693.1:0-1708 GCA_964581005.1 uncultured bacterium | reverse complement strand
ATCCGCACCATTAAGTCGGGAAAAGCCTGAACCAGAGCCTGAGCCCGTGCGTTTGGAGCCGTGGGATCGACAGTGTGATCAATAGCCTGATCGACAGCGTGATCAACAGCTGGGTGATCGACTGGATCAGTTGCTTGATTGGGAACTGGGTCAGTTAGAAGCTGTTCAGAGGAAAGGCTGGTCATCCTTGGCTCCGATCAGAAAGGATAGGATCGAGGGGGACTGGGAACGCACTACCAGCATAGGCTCAGATTGAACGCTAGATCTCTGAGATTCTGCAGAAATTCCCGATGCAGGGAAGTTTGCTCAACTTTAGCGTATGGGGTGTTGAGATCAAACCGATTGTGCCAAGGATCCCTTCTGCTAGTTCAGCAACTTCTCATCTCCTCAGAGTTCCACTGCTGGTGATTCGGGTTTCTCCCTACCCTGAAGTCATGATATACTAAGTCGTAGTCGGTATGAGTTTGTTTTGTCGAGGGAACGATGAGCACTGATCGGGTTGAGAATGTTGTGATCATTGGATCGGGGCCTGCTGGGTACACTGCTGCGATTTATGCGGCACGAGCCAACCTGAAGCCCTTTGTGTTTGAGGGATTTCAAGCGGCTGGTATTCCTGGAGGGCAGCTGATGACCACAACCGAAGTGGAAAACTTTCCAGGGTTTCCAGAAGGGATCACAGGGCCGGAGTTGATGAAAAACATGAAGGCTCAGGCCGAGCGCTGGGGAGCTGAGCTTTACACCGAGGATGTGACCCATCTCGATCTAAGTCAACGTCCATTTGTGATCCGTTCCGAGGAACGTGAAGTCCGAGCTCATAGTGTGATCATGGCAACCGGGGCGACAGCTAAGCGACTGCATCTGCCCAGTGAGTCAGAATACTGGAATAAAGGGATCTCAGCGTGTGCCATCTGCGATGGGGCGATGCCGATCTTTCGTGGGGTTGATCTGGTGGTGATCGGAGGCGGTGATACAGCGGCAGAGGAAGCTACCTATTTAACCAAATTTGCCAACCATGTTCACTTGTTGGTCCGACGGGATCAACTGCGAGCCAGCAAGGCGATGCAAGATCGGGTGCTGAACCATCCCAAGATCACCGTTCATTGGAATACGGAAGCTGTCGATGTTCTGGGCAATGGCTTGCGCATGACAGGGTTGCGAGTGAAAAACAACCAGACAGGAGGGGAACAGGATCTAGAAGCTGGTGGGTTGTTCTACGCGATCGGTCACACCCCCAATACATCCTTGGTTCAGGAGCAAGTGGATCTCGATCCGGTGGGCTATATTGTGACCCGGCCTGGATCGGTGGAGACCAACGTGGAAGGCGTGTTTGCGGCGGGTGATGTGCAAGATCACGAGTTTCGGCAGGCGATCACGGCGGCAGGGACCGGATGTATGGCGGCAATGCTGGCTGAGCGCTGGCTCTCGGAGAAAGATCTTGTCCAAGTGTTTCAACTTGACTCCACCGAAGCGGTCAGCTCCAATGGCCATGATCCGTCGTCCTCGCCTGAATCTGCAGCCTCGGCAGAGGTTGCCGACATTGAGTTCACCGAACCTGACTTTGATCCGGAAGCGACTCGCCACACGGGTGGATACGCATTACGGCGGCTCTACCATGAAAGTGATCGGCTGATCATGGTGAAATACTCTGCCCCCACCTGTGGTCCTTGTCACACGCTCAAGCCCATTCTCAACAAGATCGTAGATGAGT
>CAZONZ010000692.1:0-1714 GCA_964581005.1 uncultured bacterium | reverse complement strand
GTCGGATGTGGACACACGGGATGCACCTGCCATGCCTAAATCCTTCATGAGGATCAGTTGAATTTTCACAAGTTCACAGATCTGTAGCTTAGTTGGATCCACTCTTGATCGCTCGAAAATCCTGCAAGAGGCATATCTCCTGCAGGATCATTTTTATCTAGACCGATCAGAAGGGTACAACCAGAAGTCGTCAACTAACGGATCACAAAGATTCAATCGCAGCGGATTGGATCATGATCGCTTAGTTCAACAATTGGCTGATAACACTGTGACCTGTAGCGTACTCAACAGCAATGCTGATCACAAAGCCCAACATTGCCAGACGACCATTCCAGGTTTCAGCAAAGGTAGTAAACCCGAACTTAGACTCTTTCGTTTCCATTGCCAGATCTCCAAAGGGGTTGATCAACGCTTTCAATCTATATTCTGGACGAAATGTAAAGAAGTGTCAAGTTTTATTGCAATTGTTTCGATCGATTGGGCCTACTGATGAAGGAGCCGACTCTCAGGCATGGATCCTGGAATGGGATCAATGGGGTGATCAATACTTAAGAGACTAGGCTGCCTTGGCCGATGCTGCCTCTGGGCTGGGGTCCGAGGTTTTTGATTGAGCCCGGACCTGTTCTAGGAAGAAGGCTTCTAAGGATTGCCGTTGCAAGCTCAGATCCAAAATCTCGCCACCGTGTTGGGTGATCAGATCTAGGCATTCGTTCGGCGATCCGTTCCACTGGGCTTGCCAATAGTTGCCGCTGGACTCAAAGGTATGGAAGTGAGGGTTCAGAGCTTGACAATCACCTCCTCGACCTCGGACTTGATAGTTCTGGCCTTGACCGAGCAGCTCATCGAGAGATCCCTGGCACACTAATCGACCTTGCACCAGGATCCCAATGCGATCACAGATGGTTTCGACATCGCCCAAAATGTGGCTGTTGAAGAAAACGGTTTTGCCCTGTTGCTTGAGGGAAAGAATAATCTCGCGCATCTGATAGCGACCTAACGGATCCAACCCTGACATGGGCTCATCCAAAAAGACGAGTTCCGGATCATTGATCAGAGCCTGGGCCATGCCGGTGCGTTGGAGCATCCCTTTGGAGTAGGTCCGGAGCTGGCGTTTGCGTGCAACATCCACCGATAAGCCAACCAGTTGGAACAAAGCCGGAATACGTTCGGCTAAAACGGACTGGGGTAACTGAAAGATCTGACCCGCAAACGTTAAAAACTCCCACGCTGTGAGGTAGTCATAAAAATAGGGGTTTTCGGGCAAGTAGCCTACTCGTTGTTTGATCCGACGATCACCTAACGGTTTCCCCAGCAGGGTACCGGATCCGGCAGAGGGTTGAATGATCCCTAACAGACACTTGATCGTGGTGGTTTTACCGGCTCCGTTGGGGCCAAGGAGTCCAAAGGTTTCCCCTTCCGCAACGTTGAGGGTGCAATCTTTGAGAGGGGTTGTCAGTTTATTGAGCCAGAACCCGGATCGATAAGTTTTTGTCAGCCCTTGGATCGAGACGGCCAAGTTGGCATTGGAGGAGGTTGAGGATCCAGCTGGCTCTGGAGATGCAGAGGAAGAGCTCTCCGGATTGGGCTGGGCAGAATGATGAGGATTGGGAGACATCATGGTTGTCATGGCAACACCAAATGATATCAATAACTGCAGACCAACAGATCACATTACGGATCAGATTTTGGAGATACTTGGCTCAGATCCATCAAC
>CAZONZ010000691.1:0-1715 GCA_964581005.1 uncultured bacterium | reverse complement strand
AAGGCTGGATTCACTTCCCAGAAATGACCGTCAAGACTGGTGCGCGTGATCCCCATCGCTGTTTGGGCAAAGATCGCGCGAAATCGTTCTTCACTGGCTCGGAGTGCGGCTTCGGCATGGCGGATCTCCGTGATATCCCACCCTACCGACTGGATCTCGATTAAGTCCCCCGCCGGATTGAAGATGCCTCGATCAATCCAGATCACCCAATGATCACAGCCTAAGGTAGCAGGGTAGTAGCACTCCACGCGGTTAGTGGGTTGAGCGGGGCTGAGTCGGTCAATTCTGCTCCAAACCTGATCGCGTTGATCAACTGGAACCAGATCGATCCATTTCTGACCGATAAACTGATCGGGAGAGGCCGCTTGAAAGAAATCGCTGTAGGCTGAGTTCACAAAAAGGATCGTGGTATCGGGGTGTGAGCGGCAAATGAGATCAGCCTGAAATTCAACCACCTCTCGATAGAGGGCTTCTTGCCGAGCCAGTAATGCAGTTCGTTCTTCCACACGGGCCTCTAGAGCTTGATTGGTCTGTTCTAGATCTCGTAGGGATTGATGTAATCGTTGCTGCATTGAGTTAAACGACTGGATCAACAGAGCGACTTCACGCAACGGGGTTTGCTCCGGGAACTGAAAATTTGGATCCGTTTGAGTTGAATTGACAACTGCTACACTCAGACGCTGCAAGGGCCGAGCGATCGAGCGGGCAGTCAACCAGCCTGCAACAGTGGCCAGCAGTAGAACCGTTCCGGTCAGGATCAGCATACTCTGACCGTGAGCCCTAAGAGGATGATTCAATTCCGTCAGTGGAAACGCCAAAATGACCAACCAATTGAGGCCATACTGATCCTGAAAGGGCTCCACCTGGATCGCATAGGAAACCTGTTGGATTTGCAGATCGAGTTGATGGTGTGCATCAATCTGGTTGAGATCTTCAAATTCCTGATAGAGAGAGTGAGCAACCGCTTGAATCAGCGGATCCTGGCTTTGCTTGGCTGGGATTAAACTAGATCCTGGTTCGAGGGCTTCAGGAGTTTTAGGATCTTCAGGATCTTCAGGATCACGAGAAGGTTCCGTTCTCTGAATAGGCTCTGGGCTGGAACGGGCAACCAGAAACCCCTCTCGATCCACAATAAAACCTTGGCCAGATGAAGATTGCACAAGATCCTGCAAAAATCGATCCAACTCCGTCAGCCAAATCGTTGTGCCTAAAACCCCAATGAGATCCTGCTGAGGATCATAAACTGGCAGGGTAGCATCAATCACTAACAACTCGTGGCCATACGCCTGATAAATCGGACTCCAGCCTGCTTCCTGATCGGTCACAGCTCGTTGATACCAGGGGCGTTGACGAGGATCATAAGGACCATGATCCTGCAGAAACTGCTTCGATGCGACAGCCAGTGTCAGATCCGATGCGTTGACATCAACCTGATACATATAGAGATGCTGATCGGTGGATTGATCAGCCCGCTCGATCACGGGAGAATCCTGTTGGTAGGCGATCCCAGCTCCGACAAATTCCCCCCATTGATTGCCCCATTGGATGTAGCTGACGGAATCAAAGATCCGCAGCTGATGTAATAAATGAGACTCCCATCGATCTAAATCACGGGAGTCGATCCACTGTTGCCGAATCGTTTCTCCGTTAATTTGGTTGAGTTGATGGGGAGCTGAGAGATAGCCATCAAGTTTGAGTAAGATCTGCTGACTCGC
>CAZONZ010000690.1:0-1719 GCA_964581005.1 uncultured bacterium | reverse complement strand
AGAAGGATTTTGTTCCCTGAGTTGGCTTTTGGGTTGCTCAGTGGTTTTTTGATCGACTTTCATAACAAGCTTATTTTCATGCATCCTGACTGCACTCTGAATCAGCTGAAGCAGGCGCTCCCGTCGGGGCAGTTGCCTTCTAGCTTTGGGGTCTACCTCAAAAATACGCTGGTGGCCCTCTGTCACGCGATGGAAGATCATATCCTCCAACTGCCGCAGGAGCATCCCCTGATCCTGGTGACGTTCCAAGAAGGAAAGTGGTACTTGCAGGAGGCTGATCGCTACCATACCATCGCAGCGCTGGCTCAACAGATTGTGATCGCAGCCCAACCCGGCAGCGGCTTTGAAACCCATCCCACTGGCCAACTCCCCAATGTGGATCTGATCCACCTCAACCCGGATGATGCTCTCGTGCGGGAGTGGAACTTGATCATTGTGGATCGGGGCTATGCGGCGATGGTGCTGTGTGAGGAGCTGTCTGAACAGGAGTATCAACCCCACGGACGACCAAAGCGCGATATGGAGCGCAAGTTCTACGGTCTCTGGACGTTTGATCGAGCCCAGGTCGAAGCCACTGCTGAGATTTTGATCCGCCGTTTTCAGCCCTACAACTCCGATCTGGCAACCCAATTGCACGATCAGCTACAGCAGATCCGCACAGAAGCTCAGGATCATCACCAAGATCTGAGTGATATCGTGACCCGCATTGTTGAGTATCTCCAAACCAGTCAGCAGCAGTTGATCAGCCTGCAAAAGCAGACCCGCGAATTTTGGGAGCTGGAAAGCCAAGCCTTGCGCCTGAGTCGTAACCTGAATGCCAATAAACTGCAGGCGTTTTTGCGGATGGCCCAACGGGTTGATGCCGAAGATCCCGATAATCCCGTGGCCTCGTTTCAAGTCGCGGCTCTAGCGGAAACCTTAGGGCAATTGATCGATCTGCCTACCTTGCGACTGCGGCGATTGCGACTCGCAGGGCTACTGTTTCGGATTGGGTTGGCTCATGCTCCGGCGGATCTGTTTAGCGATCCCCAACGGCATTTAGATCCCAGTATTCATGTACTTTGGCCCGAACAAGCCTTGATCAGTAGTCAATTGTTGGCCGCTATTCCGGAGCTGCGACCCGTGGCTGAAATCATTGGCCAGCATTTGGAGCATTGGGATGGCAGCGGGCAAACAGAAGGATTACGAGGGGAAGAGATCTTGCTAGAGGCCCGGATCTTGGGATTAGCAAGCTACTTTCAGGAGTTAACTCAGCCACGGGGAGCTCGACCGGCCTATTCCATCACGGATGCTTTGGCGGAGTGCCGTCGCTACAGTGAGACCCGTTTCGATCCACAGCTGATTGAAACCCTGAGTACTCTTGTTCGGTTGACAGAGATGGGGATGATGCAACTGCCCGATCGACCTAGCCATGTGCCCGCAATTTGGTTAGAGGAGTCCAAGGAGGTGATGTCGTGAAGACCGAATTTGATCTGGAGGCGATCCGGCAGGGGAAGTTTCAACAGTTTGAAGGATTGAATCTAGCGGGCGCTGATCTGACGGGAGCTCAGCTGGCTCATGCGAACTTGTCGGAAACCGATCTACGGGGGGCTCGACTGGCAGGCGCCGATTTGACGGGAGCCAACCTGCGAACCAATCTGCAAGGAGCTGATTTGACGGGGGCCTTGCTGGATTCAGCCGATACTCGCAACGCCGATCTTCGAGGGGTGACATTTCTCG
>CAZONZ010000689.1:0-1733 GCA_964581005.1 uncultured bacterium | reverse complement strand
GGCAAAAACGCTATCTGTCACCATCGCGTCCCCGCTGAGGACGTAAATAGCTCCTCCATTGAGTGCTTCATTCCCCGAAAAGCGACTGTTCTGGATCGTTAGGGTATTCCCTCTGGAGAAGATCGCGCCACCCTGGCCTTGGACAGCTAGATTGTTGTCAAATCTGCAGTTGTTGACGGTCAGGAATCCTAGATTATCGATCGCTCCTCCATTCACTCCAATGGGGGTTCTGCCATCCGCCAGGGTCAGCCGACTGATCGTTAGAGACACACCATTGGCAACACTCAACACTTGAACGTCCTGATTCCCGCTGATCGTGAGTCGGCGACGACCGAATGGGCCAATGATGTCGAGATCATCTTCAATCGGAGGCAGTTCTGACTGGAGGGTGATGGTTGCACCAGCCAAGCTGGAGTCAAAAACAATCTGATCGGGTCCAGGAGTTTGGTTGGCATTGAGGATCGCTTCCCGCAGGGAAATAGCTCCATCACTAGCCTCTAGGTCTGCGGTTGTAGTGACAGGGATCCGTCTTGGGGAGTCTGCAGTCACTTGCAGAGCGATCAGATCGGTATCGGCGACTGGATCGACTTCTCCAGACTCCACAGCAAGACCTGTCCCAACGAGATCGTCAGCAGAAGAATGGAAGGAGGTGGTGGGTGATGAAGCACATGCGGCTAGGACTGAGGTGATCAAGCCCAGGCAGATCAAGTGGATCCGAGGAGAGAGAACAGTCAGCATTCAGAAAATCCTTGGGGTGTGAGGGGGGCATCGAGATCAGAGATCTTCTAGATTGCGCATGAAGAATTAGGCGCACCACTCTAGAAAAGTCTGATTGCAGACTCAACTGAAAGCGTAGTTGCCGTGATCTTTGCGATCAAAAATTGTATTGTTTTTTACCGTCTAGAGCTGCCGATCCTCAACACTCATCTCAGAGGGAAGGCAACTCAGTTTGATCTCAAGGGCAGAAAGTCATTGAAGATCATGGACACATCAGCAATGGGCTTTTGTTTGGCTCCTCTCGCCTCTCCGTAACGAATATCGCGGCGGGCTAGCAGGTAATAAGGGCCAATCTTGTTGTAATCATCCCGGATTTCCTTGTGCTCGATCAGCTCACCTGTAGCTGTGTCATAGATAGTGTGCTCAACAACGATAGGGATAGGGCCTTCAGGGGGCTGGATCCAGGCTGAACGGGTCATGATCACGGTCTGATCCGGAGCAACCGTTTTGATTTGAGTGATCCGATTGGCTTGAACCTGGTAGACTTTGTCAACTCCTGCTTGTGTCACCTGGATCTGGAAGTCCGCGTTCTGAGTAGAGGAAACATCTGAAGAAACCCCTCGAACGGTTATGTCTGCTGCGATCGAGTCAAAGGATCCAGGCTGATGTTCATTCAACTCCGCTTCCAATTCAGCCATGACCAGATTGCGGACAGGTTCCTCAATAATGTTGATCACACTCACTTCAGCGTTGGGGCTGACTCGAACAAGACCATGATAGGCTTGCTGCTCATAGTTCAACGAAACTTCAGCCTGATAGCCTGGAAAGGATCGGTTCAAGACATAACGATGATCGTAAGCTTGGCGAAATCGATCGCGGAACTGCTGAATCTTGCGAGAATCCTCACGCTTGGAAGATGCTGGTGGATCGGTCTGCTGAAGAGTTGATTCTACACTTGAATGAACCAGATCCTCGTCAGGCTGCGCAGTAGCAGGGATCATCCCCTGAAGCCAGAT
>CAZONZ010000688.1:0-1739 GCA_964581005.1 uncultured bacterium | reverse complement strand
GTTCCCACTGTCCGGGCGAGTAGTTCCCGAGTTTAAGAGCGATCGGATCCGAGAGGTTATTGACCGACCTTATCGGATAATTTACCAGGTGTTCCCTGACAGGATTGAGGTGCTTGCAGTATTGCATGGTGCTCAAAGTTTCTCTGAGTAGGTAATACATTGAGGCGAGAGAGGTCTAACATATCACTGCACCAGAACAGTCGATCAATGGGCTAGGCTTGTTCCCAAAGGTTCCTTGCTGTCCGGCGAGTGAAACCGTTAGCTGACGAAGATCTCCAGACTTATAAGGGTAATCCGTTAGAGTCCTGCATACCATTCATACCCTCTCTCTTCCCAATATCCCCTCTGATCGGGAAAGAGCTCTGTCGTGAATGCCATGCCGAGCACCCATTTACTTTGTTTGTATCCCAATTTGACAGGGGAAGCGAGTCGCAAGGGGGCTCCATGGGCTGGGGGGAGCTCCTGATCATTCATGCCATAGACCAGCAGGGTTTGAGGATGAAGCGCTGAAGCCAGATCCCAGCTCTCATAATAATCATCCGCTGAGAAGAAATAGACATATCGGCTTTCCTCGCTCCTGCCAACGTGATCGGCCAGCACATGGAGCGGAACCCCAGTCCATTTCACGATCGCGGCCCACCCCTCTACACAGACATGACGCATGATCACCGTTGATTGCAGCAATTCTTTGATCTGTTGCAGCGACATGAAGGTTGGATTTTCGGCTCCGCCTAGGATCTCCAGTTGATAGGTATCTGGATCGATCTGAGGTTGCTCCAATCCACGGTTGAACCGAAGATCATTCACCAACAGCTGATCGGGTTGCAGATCCTGATCGGAGAATTTGGGGGATAGTCGATTAGGGTTGAAGATCAGCTCCTGGGTTCTCTGGTTGACGGGTTCCCAGAAGCGGTGGATGGTGGCTTCTCCGGCGCGTGCTCCACATCCGGTGATCAAGCTGGACAATCCAGCCCATTGGGCAATCTGCAGAAAGCGGCGACGATCGATCCGTTTGCGGCTCATCTTAGGAAATCTCCTGAACTTCAGAGGTGGGCTTGGGTGGTTGAGGACACCGACGATAGGCATCGAACAGGATCGATTGCAGTAAGGTGAATCCTCCCACTTGATAACCACGCCAAACATGGATCACGGCCAAGATCGGCAGCACTAATACCGGCAAAAGGTGAGCGATCCGCAGAGCCATCCAGTCTCCACCCAAACTGCTCACAATCCAGGCAAACTGCACAGGCTTATACATTCCTAACCCGGTGTAGAGGCCAAGGAGTAACATCACGATCAAGGCTAATAACGTTAACCGATGCCATGCATAGTTAACTCGTTTAGGATTAGCCTTTTTCACAATACACTTCAGATCCTTCTTGCCTGGATAGCGACGTTGCCAGTGACGGGACATGAACACATACACACCGTAGTTCAGCAGATTGAGGGCAAATAGCCACATAAAAAAGAAATGCAGATGCCGACCTCCAGCTAACCATCCTCCCAGCCGTAAGAATTCAGGACCCGGCCATCCCCCTCGTCCACCAAAAACGGGGTTGGCGGCATAGATCTCCAATCCACTACCAATCATGGCCACAAGTGCGATCAGGTTGAGAGCATGAAAGAGTCGAACAAAAAGTGACTGAGTGATTTTGATCATAAGGAATAGCAGGGTAAACGCATCTTTTGACGCTCCCCGTTCTGAAGTCCGGGGATTCTCGTTTCACAGGGAGACCAAC
>CAZONZ010000687.1:0-1747 GCA_964581005.1 uncultured bacterium | reverse complement strand
TCCACCAATCGATGAATATCGTAACCTTGCCCGATCCGCATCCTGAAGTCCCCACGTTTATCAACACCAAAATGATTGTAAGATAATTCGATCGTTACTATCACTATCCTCAGGAAATACTACAAAATATATAAGCTAGCAGAACATCAACAGAATCTAGAGATATAAGAGTAAATTTCCTGATCTGCTTGGAACCACTCACCCCTGATGTGTAATGATGCGAATTTAGATTGTAGCTCCTTCTCTCTCTCTTTCGCTTCCTCATAGCTTTCCATCTCGATCGTTCCAAGTATTTTGAGCTTAACTGGAGTTGCCGTCTGTAGATCCTTAAACCGACTCTGGACATCGGAGGCAATACCGATCTTGATCGCCTGACTATCTGAGTTCAATAGAAAATACACAAATCCAGGAGGATCTACTTTTTGATTTGTTGTATCAACCCACTTATTGCCTGATTGAACCCTGGCAGAAGGATCCCAACTTCTTATGAACTCAAGGATTGCTTTAGTAGATAGCTTGGGTTGGGCTGAAAGCTTAAACACTTCTCCCTTGGCATAGATCTTATAGTGCTTTGCTTTTCTCCCACTTGCAGGATCATCTACCCATGCAGATCTTGTCTGACCTGATGAGCTAGTGACAGTGGCAAAACCTCCAAAATAACGATGATCGTAACCTGGAGGAATCCCTAATCGAGCATACACCTCTTGATCGATTTCAATCCAGCTCAATCCTTTTTCAGGAAAACCAGGGGACTTCTCGATGTAGATGAATTTAGTCATTGGTTTGTAAGTCAATGAAATCTATCAATAGCGGTTCAGCTCGAAACCATTCACCATGAATGTGTAAATCAGAGAAGCGATCATGAAGCTCAGATTCTAGCCTTCGAGCAGATGGTAAATCTTGAAGTGCGATCTTCTTAAGAAGTTTAAGCTCAACTGGATTCGCAACTTGAAGATTATCTAGTCGCTTTTGGACATCTTTTGCTTGCCCGATCTTAATAGCTTGACTATCTGAGTTGTAGATGAAATAGACAAATACTGTTGGCTCTGAAGAATCTATGATCCGTCTTCTACGGCCTTTATCTGTTATCAAAATAGCATCTGGATCAACCCAATTCTCAAGAAAATGGATCAATGCATCTATTGTAAGCCTTTGGGATGCAGATATTAATAGGATCTCTCCGTGTGTATGAACTTCATATTTCTTTCGACCTCGCCCTCCAAAACTATTGGGATTATCAAGATATGCCATTATCATTTCACCAGAAGGAGTAATTACTCTATGCCGTCCTCCCATTGACTCGCTTTGGTATTGATGCCAGATATCCAACCGATCTGCAACCTCTTGATCGATTTCAATCCAGCTCATTCCTTTTGTAAGATCCTTTGGTTGTTTAGGAGTGTAGAAAATTTCTTTACCTTTTTTCACAAATCCTTTCTTTCTTTGTTGCGAACTAGACTTGGATTCCATGTGTCCTCCTAGAGTTGAGTCTCCGTGGTAATAGCAGACTTCTAATTATTTTACCCCAAAACTATCTTCGGCTTTTGCCAATTCAATACCGATCACCTGCTCTCTGACCTTGACAGCGAAGATCTCACTCTCACAATGCTGCAACTCTTCTGCCAAAACCTGTCATAATCCCAGGAAGCCCTATGAGGGACGTAAGCCAGCAGAACGTGAACAGAACCTATCTGGGCTCGATCTCCCAAGTTTGCTATCGTAAAAAAACGCAACGCAGCCTTAAACT
>CAZONZ010000686.1:0-1749 GCA_964581005.1 uncultured bacterium | reverse complement strand
TATTGAGCCGGGTTGAGGTGTCGTGACGTGGGTTTGATCCCTCTGGATCATGATCAGAGAGGATTTGCATACGTTGTCTTTTAAGGATCACGCATAAGGAGGGTTGATGGTACAGCAATGGTTTAGCTTAGCTCTGGCTTCAGGCATTGGTTTGGGTTTAGTATCAATTGTTACTTGTCAAGCTGTAGAAGCCCAATCTCTAGGATCCTCTCCCGATCCGGTTCAGCCAGAGGTTCAGGATCCAGGGGTCGATGTCACCCCAGCAGATCCATCTGCTCCTGATCCGGTCCTTGAACTAGCTCAAGGGGTTACAGGCCCTGAACTCGATGATAGTCTTGCTGATCTTAAAGCGACCTTTACTCAGATCGAGGCGATTCAAGTTCCAAATTTTGCGCTCGGCTCCCCTGCCTACACGATTGCTGTCCCTGCTGGCTATGGAGTCGGTTACGGATCGGTTTACGCGGTCGCAGGCGGAGTGTTTGAGCGTCGAGTTGGGGATTCCGGTCAAGCTGGGATCGGAGTTGGGTTTGGGTTAGGGGATCCGGTCAACTGGGTGGGGGTCGATCTTAACTACCTGCTGGCTGATGTTGAAGAAGGGCTGGGTGGATTTAGTGTTTCGGCGCATCGAGCCTTGGTATCTAATGATCAAGTCGGCTGGTCTCTCGCCGTGGGCTGGGAAGATCTGATCACGACTGGAGATTTTGTGCGTGATTCTTCTGTCTATGGATCTACCAGTGCTGTGATCAAGTTGAGGTCAGATGTAACAGCAACCTTTAGTCGTTTAGCCCTAACTTTAGGCGTTGGTGGAGGACGCTTCCGCACCGAAGAAGACATTGAAGCGGGTCGAGATGGGGTCGGTGCCTTTGGCAGTGTGGCTCTCCGGGTGACGCGATCGGTCAGTGTGATCACCGAATGGACCGGTCAGGATCTCGCCGCTGGGGTCTCGTTTGCGCCGATCCCGGATGTGAATTTCTACATTACTCCCTCTGTTCGGGATCTGGCAGGGGCAGGTGATGAAGTGCGCTTTTCTCTCAGCTCTGGCATTTTATTTGACTTTTAAGCAAGGAGAAGAAACCCCATGCGATCTATTCATTCTCAACGAGGCGGGTTAGGGTCTCTGATCCTGCTAGGAGTCAGTCTCCTGTCAGCCCCAGCGATGGCTCAGCAACAGGTACCCGTCACCGTCACGGTCACTGGGATTCAACCTCCTGCTTCAATTCGCAACAGTGTCCCACCTGGATCTCCAACCAATGTTGTTAATGGCCTGGGTGGAGCTGGTTTTGCGGCAACCTCTGTGCGGACCTTTAATGCAGAGGTTTGTGGTGGGCTTGGTGATCCGCTGCAGGCAGGATTTGATCGATTTGCTGAGCTAACCCAACAACGAGCTAGAGCAACCTCTGAGGCAGAACGGGATCGGCTGGATCGAGAAATTGTTGAAGTCGGATTACGGTTGCCTCAATTGGTCACGGATGATTTTGGATCACGGGATCTAGCCTTAGGTGAATCCGAGGAATGTGATGATCTGATCGAAACCGTGACTGAGTTGATGGAACAAGTAGCTGATTATCTTGCAGCACTTCAAGATACTAAAACAGCTATTCTCTGGTGATGCATCCCCTATTCAATATCCAAATCCAAAAGATCGGAAAGTGAGGCTGAAATGATGGATCGTGATTGGTTGTGGAAATCGTTACCCTTAGGAGCAAGCATTCTGTTGCTGGGGATGATGGGCTGTGGTGGATCCTCAGG
>CAZONZ010000685.1:0-1749 GCA_964581005.1 uncultured bacterium | reverse complement strand
AAAGTGCTAGGAAGTGAGATCTAGAACTATAAATATTAGCCCAGCAATCGATCCTATTCCCCTTAGATGGAAGGAGCTATGATTGGAATATGGAACAGATTGAATAGCAGATAATCAGAATGCTGAGTTAAGTTATCGTTTGCAGATACGTATTTCCTATTTGGTTCAGATTATTTATCTTCCTTTCCCTGCATAACTTTTTCAGTAGGCTCAACTCTTAACCACCACAAGATCACTACAAGAACAGAAGATCCATAGAGAGTATATTTTTCCTGATCCCCAAAGATCGATCAGAACTCCCAAGATAAAAGATCCTCCCGTAAGCTTTTGATCAGAAGACTTGGAAGGATCCTTGTAAACTTTCATGAGAGCGATGTTACCACCAACTCTTTTGACTATGTTCCAGCAGTCCAGGTGTTGATGTACTCGATCTGAGATTCGGTGAAGCTATCAATGTTGATGCCCATAGCCTTCAGTTTCAAGGCTGCGATCTCTTGATCGAGTTCGGTTGGGATCGGATGCAGACCTGGAGCCAACACGCCTTTGTTTTTGACCAGATATTCCGATCCAAGGGCTTGGTTGGCAAAGCTCATGTCCATCACACTGGCCGGGTGACCTTCAGCAGCCACCAGATTGATCAGACGGCCTTCACCCAAGACGATGACCGACTTGCCAGTCTTGAGCTTGTGTTCCACCACAAAGGGACGAACACTGCTACGAGCTTCGGTGCGCTCATCCAAAGCCATCAGATCTACCTCGATATCAAAGTGACCAGAGTTGCAGACCATAGCCCCATTGCGCATCAGATCAAAGTGCTCACCCCGGATCACATGCTTGTTCCCGGTCACGGTGATGAAGATCTCACCCTCAGGAGCAGCTTCAGTCATGGGCATGACACGGAATCCATCCATCACCGCTTCCAAAGCCCGGACAGGATTGACTTCGGTCACGATCACGTTTGCGCCCATGCCCCGCGCCCGCATCGCCACACCCTTGGCACACCAGCCATACCCTGCCACGACCACAACCCGGCCCGCTAGCAAGATATTGGTACAACGCAGGATCCCGTCCAGCGTGGACTGACCTGTGCCATAGCGATTATCAAAGAAGTGCTTAGTTTCCGCATCATTCACCTTCATCACCGGGAAGGTCAACACCCCAGACTTGTACATCGCCTGCAAGCGCACGATCCCTGTGGTGGTTTCTTCCGTAGTCCCGATCACTTCAGAGAGCTGGCTTTGACGATTCTGGACGAGTTCAGCAGTTACATCACTCCCGTCATCAATGATGATATTGGGGCGATGATCGAGGGCGATTTGAACGTGACGGCGGTAGGTATCAACATCTTCCCCTTTGATCGCAAATACTGAGACGCCGTAGTCAGCCACCAAGCTAGCGGCCACATCATCTTGAGTTGAGAGCGGATTACTAGCGATCAACACCGAATCGGCTCCACCCGCTTGCAGAGCTAGGGCCAAGTTTGCCGTTTCCGTCGTGACATGGCAGCAAGCCACCATCCGGATCCCCTGCAGCGGCTTTTCAGCGGCAAACCGATCCCGAATTTGAGCCAAGACAGGCATTTCGCGCGCGGCCCACTCGATCCGCTGTTTCCCCAGAGCGGCTAGCCCCAAATCTTTAACCTCGTGTTTGGGGTAGGTCGAGGGGCGATCCATAGTCGCGGTCATGAGCGTGCTCCTGTTCTTTTCCAACACAGTCTAGTTTAAACGATCGTGGGATCTAACCCAAATC
>CAZONZ010000684.1:0-1752 GCA_964581005.1 uncultured bacterium | reverse complement strand
CTGTATCGTAAGACGGTTGATCCTACTCTAGCGTTCATGTGATCAGAAACGGATCCAGCAATCCTGGGAGCGTTCAAAGCGGTGGTAGATACAATGTTGATAAGATCGCCCCCATCCTAGTCAATGGGTAAAATCAAACTTATAACGCTGGACTTGATGAATGGCTCTAGGACTCTATGGAATATCAATACTATGAATTTCAGGCAGTTGATCGCCCTTTGACCAAGGCTGAGCAGGACTATGTTCAAAATTTGTCAAGTCGAGTGAGGCCCACTGCCACGAGGGCTGTTTTTACCTACAGTTATGCCGATTTCCGTGGGGATCCATTATCAGTTCTGGAGAAATGCTTTGATGCCATGCTGTATATGGCAAATTGGGGCAGCTACCAATTAGCGTTTCGTTTTCCAAAATCAGCGATTAATGTCTCTGCACTGGAGGCTTATTGTGTTGACAACATCATTGAGATCTCTACCAAAACCAAGCATATCATCCTCAATATTGAGATTCACGACGAGGAAGGCGGTGGCTGGATTGAGGACACTAATCATTGGCTCAGTGCCTTGCTACCCCTACGGCAAGCTATTCTGCAAGGGGATTATCGGGTTTTATATCTAGCTTGGCTGCAGGCGGCGGCAGTCTCTGCGTACCTAGAGGAGGATGCGCAAGAGCCACCGATTCCACCTAATCTCCAAGAACTCAATACTGCTCTCAAATCATTTGTTGATTGGCTAGAAATAGATCCGGATTTAATAGCAGCGGCAGCACAGGCTAGTCCAAACCAAAACGAGCCTCAAGAGTCTTTTAAAGATTGGATCCATTTGCTTTCAGACCAAGAGAAAACACAGTTTCTACTGGACATTGTTGCAGGAGACTCAGCGATTGCTAGCCAGCTCCAGGCTCGTTTACGCCAAAAGTTTGCTGAAGTTCCTCAATCCTCCTCGTTATCGGGCGAAGATCGACGCAGTTTTTCCGAGTTAAGGATCCTAGCCGATCAGCAGCATTTAGAACGGCAGGAACATGAGAACGCAGCAGCTAAAGCCGAGCGTCGTAAATATCTGGAAGCCTTAAAGCCCCAGCAAGCTCAGATTTGGGAAACAGTCAGAGATCTCATTGCTCGCAAGCAGACCCAACCTTATGATCAGGCAATTCAGCACTTGGTTGACTTACGAGATTTAGCCCTGCTAGAGGGGAACTTAGCTACCTTTCAATCTCGAATTCAGCAAATGAAAACTGATTACTCTAACCGTTCAGGTTTGTTGAGACGAATACATGCCGCTAAACTTTTGAGTGAGGAGAGCTAACCCGTTACTCTTCGCAAAGGGATACCTACCTCTCATTCGAGTCATGGTGATCATCCTTCCAAAGTATGAGCTTTATCTTAAGACGGTTGATCCTACTCTAGGGTTAACTTGACCAGAAACGGATCGGTTCTTCTGCCACCCCTCCCATCACTGAATGCAGTAGGGTTTCAATGAGATCTGGACTTATAATCTAAAGCTAGATCCATCAAGATCTAGGTGTGGGTTAAGCTTTGGGGGACCATCGGTTATGATTGGAGCAATCGATCCTACAGCCTCCATTTTTGAGATCATGGCAAAAAGAGATAAATTGTTTGAAGGAGATCGTTCATGAGTCACTACCCAATGGTGATTTACCCTTGCGATGAGAGTGGCTTTGTTGCTGAGATTCTAGCTTTACCGGGATGTTTAGCTCAGGGAGAAACACTGGAAGAGACATTACAAGAGCTAATGA
>CAZONZ010000683.1:0-1772 GCA_964581005.1 uncultured bacterium | reverse complement strand
GAAGAGGCTGAAGGATCAACCGTTAAGCTAGGCTCCTCAGGTCCAAACTCTGAGGGTTCAGTGAATTCAACGGATCCCTCATCCTCAGCTTCTGCGTCGAGCGTCGGTACCTCAATCTGATCTGCCGCTAGGTCTGAGGAGACTTCAGAATTTGCTTCAGGATCTTCAGATCCCTCCTCCATCACCCCTGCTTCTGCGATCGTGGCTGCTTGAATCGCTGGATCAGGACCATCTTGATCTTGAGGTGAAACTTCAGCAATTTGGATCAACTCCGATCCTGTACTTGCTCCACTAGCCACACCAGGCTTAGAAGCAACTGTATTACTCACGATCGATGGTGCAGGATTGGCCGGATTCAGTAAGGGACGGATCCAGGTGACAGCTTCTCCCCATTCCGGCTGGGTCAAGGCGACCGATCGCCAATCTAACCCTAGGGCTCGAATCTGTTGATCCAGGGCTTGTTGAGCAGGCAAACTTTCTTCCGGCACTTCAGCGACCAAGATCCAGTTCGAGAGCGCATCAGACTTTCGAATATCCGTTTCCAACACAGCAAGAGCAAAATCAGAGGTCATCCAGCTGAACAAATCCGCTTGCCAATTCAACTGCGTCGTTTCTTCCAATTCCTGCAACGTTTCCGCCACAGCCAACCCCGCCAGAGGCTCAACCGTTTGCAACCGCCCCCAGATCTGTGAGAGATCCTGACCTGTAAACACCATCGCAACCGAGGGAGGCACATGCTTGAGAATTTCAGCCGCGTGTTGATCCGCCTTCCCCAACGTTTCTGGTGATACACGATCAGCTGGTAGATTCCAGACAGCAGACGTATCCGCGACCAGCCCCTTGAAGCTGGCATGGAGCCCTAGCCCCAACGCCTCCAACGATCCAGGTTCCGCCAAACTCGGACGCATCGGATCACCAGCCAACTGCAAATAAGCCCACCCAACCCCCGCCGGTTGCAACGGATCAATCACACTCTGAAATTGGGGATCATTGGCTAATGAGAGGAAAGGTAACTGCCAACTGTCGATCGCTTCCCGTAACACTTGGGGCTGATCGGCAAACAAAACGTAACGATCACCGAAGGCTGCCGCCGATAAGGCCGGAGTTTTGCCAAAGGTACTGGAGGTGATCTGCACCCCTTTGTAGGTCTCGATTTTGATGGGTTGCCCCGCTAACTCTTGTCGTTGCCAGAGCACATTCAAAAATAAATTCGATCGAGTCAGATCCTCGGTTGTGACCGCGATCAGATAGCCCCAATCTCGCTCAGTCAGATCGGTGGAGGCCGGATTGAGATCGACGAGTGCCACCAGAGTCTCATCCCCTAACCAAGGCTGGATTTCCCGGCGAAAATCAACGTTGGTCTCGCCAAAGAAATCTCCCAGTCCCCCTGGCCCTCGCCCGGACACCAACCGATCCCAGGTTTGGCGGGTGCGGCGTCGGTATTGAGGTGGGGCTGCTGCCTGCACAAAATCTTCGAGGTGATCCAGAGGCTGGCTGAGGACCAAGGTGGCAGGGGCTGTACGCGGAACGAGCCGCACGATCTCCGGTAGGGTGGTTTGGCTGAAGAGCAACGCGATCGGACTCTGGGTAAACAGCCAGAGGGTGACACCTGCAATACCAAACACGGTTAAGGCAACCGCAACCAGGATCCCTTGCAAGAGCTGACGTTGCTGCATCGTGGATCGACTCCTCTGGTTCAGTGGGGGACGACTCAAAAAGCTCAGACCTCCGAACGATTGTACCTGCTTACGCCGATTCTCAGGATACGAATG
>CAZONZ010000682.1:0-1775 GCA_964581005.1 uncultured bacterium | reverse complement strand
CCCCCGAAGATCGCTATTCCCTGATCCTATTGAAGCGAGCGATCCTGGATGCCGCCATTCTCCATCAGGGTGATCTCAGTGGATACCGCAACACCATCGTCATGATCGCCGACGAACTCAAGCGTGTCCCCTTATGGTTGTCCGCTAGCAACCCTCTCCTGACCACCCTTCAAGTCTCCCTCCTCAGCCGTGACGAACGTCGATTTTTCGCCCATGAATTTGCTCAACACTTCTACGGAGGTGATCAATTAACCTCTCAACCTCAACCCTTCCAAACTGCCATTGAAGAATTAGCTGATCTGACCGACGGATTCACCGCCCAAGCACTTGAGTCAGTCCGCAAAACCTCCTGGCAACAACGCATTTCTCTTGCTACTCCCCGTCCACTCGTAGACTTTTACCGCCACAACCGCCGCGACGATCCGTTCGAGCAACTCACCTCCGAAAAAGTGGCCAACGCCCGCCACGAACTCTCCCAACGAGTCATCGGTCAACCCCGCGCCATCGAAGCCGTCACTAGAATGTTAGTAAGCAGTAAAGTCGGGATCTCGATCAGCACCGTTGATGGACGCAGCAACAAACCCAAAGGCACCTTTTTCTTTGCAGGTGCAACCGGAGTCGGCAAAACCGAACTTGCCAAATCCCTCGCCAACCTCCTCTTTGGCGACGAACGCGCCTTAGTCCGATTTGATATGAGTGAATACAAAGAAGAACATGCTGCCGAAAAACTTGCCGGAGCCCCACCCGGCTTTGTCGGCTATGAAGAAGGCGGTCAACTCACCAACGCGATCCAGCGCCGCCCCTACTGCATCCTCCTCTTCGACGAAATCGAAAAAGCCCACCCCAAGATCTTCGACAAATTCCTCCAGATTCTTGAAGACGGACGCCTTACCGATGGCAAAGGCCAAACTGTATACTTCAATCAAAGCGTGATCATTTTCACCAGCAACATTGGCGCATCTGATCTCACCGATCCGCAGACAGGCGATCTCATTCGAGAAGGGATCATGAACAAAGTGATCCATCAGGAGGTCGATGCATTTAGCTATGAACAGGTTGAAGCCCACTTCCGCAGCGAAGTTGAATGGTACTTCACCAGTCGTCTAGGCAGAGCTGAGCTTCTGAACCGGATCGGCCAGGAAAACATTATCGCCTTTGATCTCCTCCGACCTGAATACGTCACCCAGATCGGTGCCAAGTTCTTGCGTACCTTGGCCATGTCAGCCGCTGAAAAGCGGGAGATCACCCTCCATCCCGATCCAACCATCTTAGAAGTTTTAAAAACCCAGATGACCACTGGCCCCAACCTCCTCTATGGAGGCCGCCGGATCAAAATGCTCCTGGAGAACCTGATCGAACGCCCGTTAAACAATTGGA
Source organism: uncultured bacterium (assembly GCA_964581005.1). Taxonomy (GTDB): domain Bacteria; phylum Cyanobacteriota; class Cyanobacteriia; order Thermostichales; family Thermostichaceae; genus CAZONZ01. The sequence goes on along the minus strand of CAZONZ010000682.1, from coordinate 398 downwards.
TCTTCGAGCACTACTCCGATCTGAGCAAACTTGCTGGGAAGAGCCTGATCTACAGCCTCCAAGATGACACAACCCTAGTTGTTCAAGAGATCCCCCCCACATCTCAACACCCCTAGGCATTCAAAACCATAGGTGCCTGGGGTCGATCTTCGCGTCCCATCAACAGATCAAATGCTCTCTGATGATGTCTCTCACTGATCCAGCACCCAGCAGGAGGAACTTCTTGATCCTCTGTCCTCTGCTCTGGCCCTTCGGATCGCTTCCAAGGTGTTTAGCTTCTTGGTCTGACTTTCGCCAGATCCTGTATAATCAATGTATATACTCAAAGTCCTAAACTATGATCACTCAGAAGGTTAGATCCTGGGGTAACTCTTTAGGGATCCGTATCCCGCAAGCCA
>CAZONZ010000681.1:0-1787 GCA_964581005.1 uncultured bacterium | reverse complement strand
CTCGGTAGGGCCATCAAGATCCCGAAACAGAGGGGTACTTAAGTAACGTTCCCCAAAACTGGGCTGCATGAACACGATCAGGTGATCCGCATGGTCCGATCGCTGTCCCAATTGGATCGCGGCAGCTAGAGCAGCTCCAGTCGAGATCCCGGAAAGAATGCCTTCTTCTTTGGCAAGGCGGCGGCCATAGTCCATACTCAGCGCATCGCTCACCGAGATCACCTCATCGATCACATTTCGCTTCAGTACATCCGGAACAAAGCCAGCCCCGATCCCCTCGATCCGGTGCGGCCCAGGACGTTTACCACTCAAAACCGCACTGGTTTCCGGTTCTACCGCCACGATCTTGATCTGAGGCTTCTGGCTCTTGAGATACTCTCCGACTCCCGTGATCGTCCCACCTGTGCCCACACCCGCCACAAACACATCGATCTGACCCTCAGTATCTTGCCAGATCTCTGGACCTGTAAGCTCGTGGTGGATCTTGGGGTTGGCAGGGTTGCTAAACTGACCCAACATATAGGCATGGGGAGTCCGGCGCACGATCTCTTCGGCTTTCCAGATCGCTTCACCCATACCCCCCGCCCCACTAGCCAGATGCACCTCAGCCCCATACGCTTTCAGCAGCAACCGCCGTTCCAAACTCATCGTTTCCGGCATCGTAATGATCAACCGATAGCCCCTCGCTGCGGCTGCCATCGCCAACCCGATCCCCGTATTGCCTGATGTCGGTTCCACCAGGATCGTCTTACCCGGAACGATCTCACCCGCTGCCTCTGCCGCTGCGATCATGCTGACCGCGATCCGATCTTTAACCGATGCTGCTGGATTAAAGCTCTCCAGTTTAGCCACGATCGAGGCTTTGCACCCTTCTGCAGCAGGAATCCGGTTTAAGCGCACCAACGGAGTTCGACCGATCAACTGGGTGATATCGTCTGCAATGTTCATAAAGCTAAGCTGAGTGGATCCAAAAAACGCTACCTGAAGTGATCCAACTATATTCATTCCGCAAGATCTGGACAAGGCTACAAGGTTTTCTGAGGATCACGAACTGGTGGACGGAAGCGCTGCCTTTTGGAAACTGAGCAGCGTCAGCATGACCGAGATCAAGACAAAATAAGCAACCGCTAGCTGCAGCATCAAGACTTGAAATCCATACTCGATCATGACATAGCCTCCAGCCAACAACAAGATCGCGTTGAGAATACTGAATCGCTGTTCCACCAGGGACAGGATCGCAGCCCGTTGGCCAGGACTGAGACTTCCTAGATTGCCTCTAGGGTTACAATAGTTAGCCCAGTGGCACCGAATCTTAGCTAGCAGTTTTGATCCATTAAGAGCTGAGATATCTAATGAAGTTGAACTTGGATCTTACCCATCAGATCGGGGAAAATTAAGGAGTAGTGTGAATAAACCAGAGTCCATACTGATTATTATCGGGAGTATCTATGGTCTTTCAGCAAGAGCTTCCGTTCGATCACTCAAGGTTTGTAAATTCTGCTTAACAAGGCTTGATTATGACTGCACAGTTGCTTCGGCTGGAGCGGTTGGATCAAGCTCAGACATACTCAGATGCGAGATCTTGCCAAATCCTTCGATTAAGGTGCCTGAGGTGGGGGTGAGCCTATAGAAATGGAAGTCTGCTAGGCCCAGGAGAACATCTGCAATCGGATAGTTGGCTCGGTAGGTTGCCTCTACACCTAGATCCGCTGCCTCGGAACGACTGAGGTGTTGGGCTTCGGCCTGGAAGGTGACCCGTCGTAAAGCATGGTTACTCTGAGGATCTT
>CAZONZ010000680.1:0-1790 GCA_964581005.1 uncultured bacterium | reverse complement strand
CGGATATAACGGGATCACCATTTGGCCTGTGATCACGGCTGCACATAGAGGTGGGGAGAGAACCTTGGCAAACTCAAACACATCATCAACAGTTCGGTTCATCGACTGCAAAATTGCACAGATCCGTTTCTTAAGCTCAGGGTGCTGTAGCTGCTCTTAAGCTTGTCGTCTTGCTTCTGTTGTGCTTGGATTTTCTGCTCCGAAAGGCCGAAGTTCCTCAGGATCGAGGTTCTGCAACTCTTCGCAGTAAAGGATCATCCGTAGCTCACTCTCAACAAACGACTGAAACTGAGCAAGATCGAGATTCTGTGGATCCACGATTTTTCCTCCAGTCATGTATGGATTCAGAGCTATACAACAGCTAAGCTTTGGCACACCAAATCCAGTTCTAATCGCTGAAGAATTAGATCAACGGGCAGTGCGTAGGTTACTCCTTCTCCTGTACCGAAAAGGATCATTGCAATGGCATACCCTTCTTTGTCATAGACTAGCCCACCACTGTCTCGCCCTTGGGCAAAGGGTTGGCTATCATTTGTTTCAATCATAATCAGATTATCGTAGTGACAAGAAGGCGTAGGATGTTTTGTTGTCAGAACAAGCCCAACATCCCTAATCGTACCCACTACTTGGCCTGAGGTCGCTCCAGTTCTTCTAACTTCAAAAGGAATATCTGTGTTCCATCGATCTCGGATCTCCTGCAAGGACCGATATCCGTTTAGATAAAGTCCTTCTTCCAGCTTGACACAGTCTACCCAGACAGGATCAATAACAGGACTAGCAATTCCAACATCAATTGGATCATTCTCTGTATGCAGACATCGATCTACAGTTGCGATCAGAGCGCTGGTTTCGGAACAAATAATGGGATCTTCCAAAGCCCATTCTGTATAAGCTGCAAGGATATGACCACAGGTAACCAGAAAGATACTTGATTGACCCGATCCATTATCGCGTGATCTCACAAAGAAGCCCAATGTTCCTGGCAAACTGGACTGAGGCACACGACGTGAGATCTTTTGACCCATTCGTATTGGGGATCGGCTTTGCATCATTAATTTAGAGTCTCCTAAGCTTCAGCACGTAGTCAAGATCTTGCTGATCGGGCAGAGAGCATAAACTCAAAAACAGTCTACTCTACATTAAGGCAGACTGTTCAGATGGAGTTGTATCAAGTTTTGGGACTGATCTTGTGGCTTCAGATAGGCATATCTTAATAAACTGTTATCGGTCCTATATGTCTTATAACCACATCGACCTCCTCTATTTTGCGGCTAAGGTGGCGAAGATCTTCAGGGAAAACCTCTGTATGGACATGAATGACAACAGCAGGACCACTGTCACCACGAGTTAGACCTATGCCAAGCTCTCCTGGACAATCCCGAAATTTCTCAACTAGAAGGCTTTTCACCCTTTCGGCTCTTTCCAGCTTTTCGAGCCTTTGATCACTAGAAACCAATTGTTGCACGTTGATACCCTCCATATTCTTGGTCAGATGGTTAGAAGAACACCTGCTGTAAGTCAATTGCTAACCCAGGCTGAAGCTCCTGATCACTCACATGGTGAGATAGCCACCATATGCTCTGGTACGATGATAGCTATATAGCTTCCATTAAGCAACGATCGTAGCTAGCTATTTTAGTAGTTACTGTGCTCCAGGGTACAGATCAAGAAGATTCTTAACCTTGTGGTTGTCAATCCACAATCTCGATCAGTTCCGAGATGCTTCTGAGGCCGAGGGCCTCACAAACCTTGGCGATCGTGTCTGCATCGAAGCGACGGGGCTCGTCTCT
>CAZONZ010000679.1:0-1795 GCA_964581005.1 uncultured bacterium | reverse complement strand
ATGGACTCCCAGCGAACTGAGAATCCCCGCGCCTTTAGGCCGGGGAGTGTCAATGAGATTCAGATGGGCGAATGGGGCCTGATGGAGTTTATGTGGCATGGATCCCACCAAACCAATATCGATCCAATGAGAAAATCTCCTGGATCGATTCTGTGAATTTAACGGGTCTGGATCTTGAAGCTGATTTTAAGCTGCGCGTAAGCCTTGGGCAGAGAGCTTCATGACTTCGCGGGTTGAAAAGCCAATGTTGGCGAGGGCTTCCCCGTAGGCCGTCATAAAATCTTCCACGATCGCTTCTTCTTCCATTTCCAACACATCCACATCGTCCCCCACTTGCTGCAACATTTTCCAGATCAGGGGCAGATTGGCGGCGTTGGCTTTCTCGATCCCTGGCTTGGCTTCCTCAAAATGCTCCCGTAGCCAAACTTCACCAAAGTTGAGGTGCATGTATTCATCTTTGACAACACCCTCCGTGATCCGCCGGGAAAAGTCATCGGCAACAGGGATATAGATGTTGTAGGCCGCGATCGCAAAGCATTCGATCAAAAGGGACTGGATCACAAAACAGGTAATCAGATCCTGGTTGGCAGCAGCGGCTTGGAAATTGGTATGGAGTTGGTTAAAGAAGGCTTTGGCAAAGGCCATGTCCGGCTCAACCGAGAGATTATTGGCACAAGCTTGGAAGCCTTTCATATGACGGAGTTCCATTTTGGCCAGTCGCCGCAGGTCATCAGCGGAATCGGGCACCATGTCCGCCAAGGTTAAGTAGTTCTGGTTAGCTTCCAACTCTCCCTCGATCACAATGGCGTTGATGCGGGAGTAGGCGTCTTTGTAGGTGGGGCTGGTGTAGTCGATCCCGCAGGTGGGGGAGTCTGCGGTGGGGGCAGAGGCTTGCTCAAGATCAGATGCGTTCAGAACCATGACGGCGTAACTCCTCATACATCAAAAAAAGACAAACGGGACGAGTTGCGAGCAAGAGCATCCCAAAGATAAAACGGATAACTCAAACAGGATAACCCCAAATGTTGATTTGGATCACAGGGCTGGGACCATCCAGCGTCCTTCTGCATTATTGCTCCAGATCCAGGTCACGGTTGGAGAATTTGCAAGGGGAGGAAGGAATGTGAACAGATTGTTACATTTATGCTACGCTTCGATCGATGATTCTGACGATCTTCTTAATCGATTTACTCGATCCCTCAATCCCTCTCTCAACTACCTTCTCGATCTTATGGACACTCAACTTCCAATCCAACTGCCTGAGTCTCTGAATACGATCCTGCCTTTCTTTCATCCTACGTTGATGTGGGTGGCGGTCGGCTTAGCGGGTTACTCCCTCTACCTGGGTGTGAAGGTCCGACAGGCTCGCACGGCCACAGGCGAAGAAAAGAAAGAAAAGCCCAAGCTCGCCCAACGCCATTTCCAAGTTGCCTCCTTGTTTCTGGTCCTGATCGTGCTGGGCATGATCGGTGGGATGGCGGTTACCTATATCCAGAATGGCAAGCTGTTTGTTGGACCTCACCTGCTGGCAGGCTTGGGGATGACTGGCCTCGTGGCTCTATCCTCAGCTTTGGCTCCCCTGATGCAACGCGGCCAAGACTGGGCTCGTAATCTGCACATCTTGATCAATGTGTCGATCCTGGGTGTGCTGGGCTGGCAAGCTGTCACTGGGGTTCAGATCGTCGCCAAAATCTTGGATCAAATGACCCAATCTTCGGTGGCTTAACCCACAGCTCTCGGTCCTTAACTGAACTCTCTCTCGTTAACAAAACAGGAGGTTCCCGAACCGTGATCT
>CAZONZ010000678.1:293-1797 GCA_964581005.1 uncultured bacterium | reverse complement strand
ACTACCCATGCCTGACCTAACCCCCGATCCAGTATCGTAAGGCTGGGAAGCTGTCAGGGGATGAACATGAGTCAGCCAGAAATCCAGTCCAACCCTCGATCGAAGGGATCACCCGCTCAACCAGAACCTCACACGCATTGGCAAGCCCATGGGCCAACAAAGTATCGGATCGTCGTCAAGATTGGGACGTCTAGCCTCACGGATGCAAAATCGAGAGATCTGCGCCTATCGGTGATCGGTCCACTGGTGGAAACGCTGACTCAGCTGCGGCGAGACGGGCATCAGTTGATCCTGGTGTCATCGGGAGCTGTGGGGGTGGGGTGTGCGCGTTTAGGACTCCAGCAACGTCCGACGGTGATGGCCGAAAAACAAGCTGTCGCGGCGGTTGGACAAGGTCGGCTGATCCGCTTATATGATGATCTGTTCTCCGCCCTGAACCAGCCGATTGCTCAAGTGTTATTGACCCGATCCGATCTCATCAGCCGAACCAGCTACCTTAATGCCAGTCAGACGTTTGAACAATTGTTAGAGATGGGCGTGATCCCGATCGTGAATGAAAATGACACGGTGGCGATCGAGGAATTGAAGTTTGGCGATAATGATACGCTTTCGGCCCTGGTCGCCAGCATGGTTCAGGCCAACTGGTTGTTTCTGTTGACGGATGTTGATCAACTCTACTCCGCCGATCCCAGTCAAGATCCCACAGCTGAACCGATCGAGCGAGTGGTGAAAGGAATGCCGTTACAGGTGAAAGCCGATCGGCAAGGGAAAAGTGGCTGGGGCACAGGCGGAATGGCCACTAAACTCACTGCTGCTCAGATCGCTACTGCCGCCGGAGTGACGGTTGTGATCACCAATGGCAAATCACCTCAACACATCCCGTTAATCTTAGTGGGAGAAACCATCGGGACTCGTTTTGAACCCGATCCAGAACCCACTCGTGCCCGTAAACGCTGGATCGGTTATGCTCTGCTACCGGAAGGATCTCTGATTTTGGATCACGGTGCAGTGCGGGCTGTTTGTGAAAAGGGGCGATCGTTATTACCCGCTGGCATTGTCGAGATCGTGGGTGGATTTGAAGCTGGAGCTGCCGTCAGTTTACGCGATCACCATGGGCGAGAAATTGGGCGAGGACTTGTTAACTATTCTGCTCATGAGATCCGCCAAATTCGAGGGAAGCAAACCCAAGAGATCCACCAGATCCTTGGGGATCATGGAGGAGCCGATACCGTGGTTCATCGAGATAACCTCATGGTGCTGGATCAGTTTGATCCTGGTGATCCTGAGGGTGCTTAAGCGCAGGGTGGGTTAAGGCTGGCATTCTTGTTGCGCTGCCTCCAGAGATACACCTAGGGCCGTTAAGTTTTCAATACAGGTCGCGGCCTCTGAACGTGGAGTGGGTGGCGATGGGGGGGGAGACGCCTCAGGGGGAGATCCACAGACCGCCCCCGCAGCAGCCCCCGAAACCCCTAACCTGGACAACGTTAGAAAACATTAATATATT
>CAZONZ010000678.1:0-283 GCA_964581005.1 uncultured bacterium | reverse complement strand
CGAGCTGGGCACCGCGAGCGCGTCGCTGCTCACCCACGTCGCGGGCATCGGCCCAGGGATTCGCCCCCCCCCCCCTCCCGCCTCTTCCTCACCCGCCGCCCTCCGATATCCACACTCAGCCCGCGCAGCAGCAGCCGAAACCCCTAAGCTGGTCAACGTTTGAATACATTGATCTAGTGTTGAGCCTGGGTTGGCAGGAGGTGGAGCTGTTGCAGGAGCAGGCGGCGGCGTGGAGATGGGGAAAGGTGTCGGGATCAGAGGCAGGGTAGGGACTGGAGTTGAT
>CAZONZ010000677.1:0-1806 GCA_964581005.1 uncultured bacterium | reverse complement strand
CGTCAGATCGAAGCTCAAATGATGGTTGCCCTTGAGAGAGAACCTGTTGAGGATGGTTGCTCGCATCCTGCAGAAGCTATTCTTGAAAAACTCATTCAAGATCCTAATCCACACGAGAGTCGTGAATGGATCCTCCGATCTCTATTCCACAGTGATCGCTGGAATCCAAGTTCAAAGGCTGAGATCGTTCGGTTGCTAGGCCAACATCGAGAGCCGTTTACAAAAGCATGGCGGCAGCAGGTTATTCAAGAAGGTCTTTCATCCCCATCGCTTGAGATGCGGGATGCATCAGTTCAGACAGCTGAGCTGTGGTCTGATCAAGACTTCAAGCAAATCTTGAAGGATCACAAAAACAAGGAGAAGTGTTCTTGGCTAGCAGATTATATCGATCAAGTCATTCAAGATTTAGAGATGTGACTCTTCATGCCTTGTCTAGTTAGAAAGATCACTCGTGCAAAATGGGGAGATGAGATTAATCCCGACCAGATTCCTGCTGATGCTGTGACAGCAGATCTTCGTACCAGTAGTAATACCCTTTCGTTCTGGCGGGTTGATCAGCCCTCTGATGATCAGCTTAATCAGATCGTACTCGCTCTGGGGGCTGCAGCAGATCGAATCGATCGGATGGACTTGTCTTGGATTGACGAGCACTGCTTGAGATCTAGGGAGATTTCGATCCGGGAAAGTGAGGGACGAACTCCGGTGGCAAGGCTAAGAGCCTACCATGTTGATGTCACGGATCTGATTCTAGACAGCTTGTGCATCGTTGCCAAGTCTATTGCGGAGGCTCTTGGCCAGGAACAGTATAAGCGCTTCAGTCCCAAAACCCTGAAGAGACTTCTGGCTCAAGAGGCCAACCAAGAACCTCAATGGATCTGTTCGGGGAGCCCCTGTAGACAAGTCTGTTTGGAATTTTGAAACACCTAAAAGGAGGAACAGGGCATGATCCTCTCCATCCATGACACCTCGATCCAACCCTTTACCATCCAGATCCATCCCATAGTGCAGATGAATGACGATCAGTTGTTCGAGTTCTGCCATCGCAATCCAGGTCTACGAATTGAGCGTACCGCCGAAGGAGACCTGATCCTTATGTCCCCCGCCACCCCAGAGTCGGGTCGCCGCAATGCTCAACTGACCCGTCTGTTAGCGAACTGGGCTGAGACAGATGGCACAGGGATCGTTTTTGATTCCAGTTCAGGGTTTACCCTTCCCAACCAGGCCATGCGCGCACCGGATGCTTCCTGGATCAAACAGGAGCGGTGGCAGGCTCTCCCTCAAGCAGACAAAGAAACATTCTCCCCCATCTGTCCCGATTTTGTGGTGGAACTAAGATCTCCCAGTGACTCTCTCAAAACCCTACAAGAGAAGATGCAGGAGTATATCAACAATGGAGCACTGCTGGGTTGGCTGATTGATCCCAAAAACCAGACAGTTTATGTCTACCGCCCTGACCAAGAGGTTGAAATGATCAACGAGCCCGAATCACTGATAGGGGATCCGGTACTTCCTGGATTTGTCCTGGACATGCAGAAAATTTGGTGAAGGCGAGTTTTGGCACTCTCCATCAGCACCTCACGATCAAACAGTTGAAACACCTTAAAACCACCGTTGCCTGTAGCCGTTAACACAACTGGGTTATCATGATCTTCTGCACGAACACCCTGTTGAGGATTCAAGCTGCAGTGACCCGCCAACCCCATGATCAATTTGCGAAAGGCTTCCTCAGTGAATTCCTCGATCCTTGGGGAGATGTCCAAGTCAGTCGAGAAGTGAGTGATGAACCTCGCTGGATCGATCTCTACT
>CAZONZ010000676.1:0-1810 GCA_964581005.1 uncultured bacterium | reverse complement strand
GTATCTTTCGGTAAGGGGTGGATCGATTTCTCGACTGGGACCGATTCTCCGGTGAGAGCTGATTCATCCACTTGAAACTGGCGAGTTTTCAAAAGTCTAAGATCAGCGGGAACTTTATCTCCGGAGCTGAGGAGAACAATATCGCCTGGGACGAGATCCTGAGACTGGATCTGAAGCATTTGGCCTTCCCGCAGTACGGTTGTTTCCGTGGTCACGGACTGGGCCAGTGAGGCGATCGCTCCCTCCGCTTTGGCTTCCTGCACATAGCCAATCCCAGCATTGATCAGGGTAACACCCCAAATCACAGCGGCATTGGTCCAGGATCCTAACGAGGCTTTGACCCCACCTGCAATCAATAAAATATAGAGCAAAGGCTGGTGAAATTGTAAAAGAAATTTCTGCCAAGCAGGTTTCCCAGGCTTGATCGGCAGTTGGTTTCGACCATAGATCGAGTAGCGATTGACAACCTCCTCCGCTGCCAACCCCAGCTCCAAATCACTCTTAAAAAATTCAATGGCTTCACGATCCGAACGTTCGTGGAAGGATTCAGCGGGTAATGAAGTTGCAGTCATCATGTTGGATCGGTTAAATGCTGAAGTGAAGGAGATCGTTCCCCTATCGTAAGCTCATCCTATCCGAGCTTAAGACGATGATGGATAAGTTGCGCATATGATTACAATAGAGTCTATGCACTGATCTTAAAATTTTTGTCAGATCGAGATCTTAGTTGACTAAGGTTGATCTAAGGGTTTGGGCGAGAGTGTTTGGGTAGACGCAGCGGGCGATCTTTGAGAGGACTGAGGAATTGATTCAGGAGACGTAGCTGTTCAGCCGTGCCCATGCAGATTAAATGATCCTGAGGATGCAGTTGAATATCTCCGGTTGGCCCCCCGATCAGCAGACCGTTGGCGCGGCGGATCGCTAACACCAAGGCTCCTGAGGCCGCTCTCAACTGAGATTCACTCAAGGTTTGCCCAACCCAGGGACAGCTTTCTGGATCGATCAAGAACTCTTCCATGTAGAGGGATCGGTTGCTTCCGGAGAGGATCCCATCGACAAAATCCATAACTTGAGGACGTAATGCCGCAGCAGCCATGCGCCGCCCTCCAGTGATGTAGGGGGAAATAACAGCATCGGCACCCCCTCGTTGGAGTTTTTTCAGAGCGTCTTCGGTGTTCACACGAGCGATCGCCCGGATCCGGGGATTCAATGTCTTGGCTGAGATCACGGTATAGAGATTATCCGCATCTGAGGGCAATGCTGCAATAATACAGGTAGCCCGCTCAATGCCTGCCTTCAGTAATGTCTCATCAAGTGTGGCGTCTCCCTGCAGAATGGGGTAGCCCAGCTGTTCGGCTAGTTCGATCGCTTGGATCTGGAGATCGACAACAATAAACGGCACTTCTTCTGAGAGAAATTCCAAGGCAATCTGTTGACCCATGCGACCAAAGCCGCAGATGATATAGTGTTGAGAAAGTTGACGGATCACGTGTCGTTGCTGTCTGAGTCGAAGACCTTGCTGAAAATAGCCTTGAATGAGAGCATCCGTAAAGCGATTTACAATATAACCAAAACTCACAATTCCCATCAAGATCAAAACAATGGTAAACAACCGACCGGCCCAGCTCAGCGGTTGAACTTCCGTAAACCCTACAGTGGAAAGGGTAATGATCGTCATGTAGGCCGAATCGATCCAGGTCCATCCTTCGATCAGACGGTAGCCAATGGTGCCCGTGAGCGTGACCCCTATCAAGATCAAGATCCCAAGAGTAAGCTCAACTCGAATCCGTCGATATTGCTTTTCAAATTG
>CAZONZ010000675.1:0-1824 GCA_964581005.1 uncultured bacterium | reverse complement strand
TAAAGATGGGTGAGACGCTGCAATAGATCAGCAGCATGAAGTTCCGGCTTGATCTTGGTATCAATCTGCTCAATGATTCCTGTTGGACTAATCACAAACGTTGTTCGATAAATCCCTTCATATTCCCGTCCCATCATCTTTTTGAGACCATAGACACCATAGGATTTAGCAACAGCAGCACCAGGATCGGAAAGCAATGGGAAGGGAAGCTGATACTTGATTGCAAACTTCTGGTGTGATTTTAGATCATCGGCACTGATCCCAACAACCGCAATTCGCTGATCTTGGTACTGAACATAGCTGTCCCGAAATCCACAGGCTTCCTTGGTACAACCAGGTGTGTGATCGCGGGGATAAAAATAAACAACAACCCGCTGCCCTCGGCAATCGCTGAGAGTGAACGAGTTGCCTGCTTGATCCAGTAAAGTAAAGTCAGGGGCTGGATCCCCGATGGCTAGTGTTGTCAAGGGTAGAGTCCTTTCTAAACAGACATGACACAAATGCTAGGGAGCCTTTTTAGGGGAAAGGATCATGGTCATATTGCGCCCCTCTTTCTTGGGCTCCTGCTGCATCTCGGCGATCTCATCAAGATCTTTGGCCAAGCGTCGCAGCAATTCCTCAGCCAGATCAGTGTGCTGGATCTCGCGGCCTCGGAACATCACAGTCGCCTTAACTTTATCCCCACTGGAGACAAATTGCTGAGCACTGCGCAAACGCACATTGTAATCATGCTCACCAATGTTGTAGCGCATTTTCACTTCTTTGACTTCAGCGGTATGTTGCCGCTTCCGAGCTTCGCGGGCCTTCTTCTCTTGCTCAAACTTGAATTTGCCGTAATTCATGATCCGGCAAACGGGGGGATCAGCCTTATCACTGACCAAGACCAGATCCAGCTCCTTTTCCTCTGCCAACCGGAGGGCTTCACGCGGACTCATGATCCCCAATTGTTGGCCATCCGTATCGATCAAGCGGATCTTTGGAAACCGAATCCGCTCGTTAATGTTGGGAAGATCACCGCGATGTTGCTTACGAACAACTCGGTCAGGTGCAGGGCGCGTTTCGCTCAAATTATCCTCTTTGCCTCTCAAACGAGAAATCAGTCTGCAGATAAAACTCGATACCGACCTCCTGGGGGAAGCCATCAACCTGTTGGGATGACTCCTTGGGGTTGACAAGGCATCCTTTATCCGCTTGCTCTATATTACTCATCTCTCCCAGCTACCCACTAGCCCCCCATCGGTAAGATCCTGTTACATTTGACTTACATTCGCCTGGGACTCAGCGGTTGCATCAAATTTTCTGAGGTGGATCCTGTGGAAAATTCTAGCTATTCGGTTGTGAGACTGAGAGCAAGATTAGTTAAGATGAGAGAAGCTCTGTGCTTTGGGGAATATGGACTGTGGTAGCCCTGTCTCTAAAACCTGAAACTTACTCCTGGAGCACGATCCGCTTCCCTTCCACCCTTTATACTCGCCCCATCTTGGACATCTTGGTGGCTGACGTTCCGACCCCCTGGCAAGCTGAAGTCAGGTTAGGGTTACAGGAGGCCCTGATCAATGCCATCAAGCATGGGAACGGACTGGACCCCAGTAAACAGATTATTGTCAAGTATTCCAACCATACTCCCATGTATCAATGGCTGATCACCGATCAGGGTTGCGGGTTTGCTAGCCGTCGAGAGCTGCAGCGATGTATGGAGGGGGAGATGGCCGAAACGGATGTATGTGGGCGCGGTACGTTTATCTTGACCCAGATCTTTGACTATGTGGAGTGGAATGGGCGAGGCAATCAACTTTATCTTGGCAAGTATATTAGTCAGTATGG
>CAZONZ010000674.1:0-1832 GCA_964581005.1 uncultured bacterium | reverse complement strand
CAGACGGATCTGGATCGAGATGATTTGAACAGCAATGGCAGAAGCTTGAATTCCAATGTGAGATCAAGCCTGAGATCAAGCCTGAGATCAAACTGAGATCAAACTGAGTCTGGAATCGGGGGCTGAAGGGTTGAATTCCGAACGAGCTGAGGGAAATTCAGGTTCACTAAGTGACTAGAGTGTTTCGGATCCATAGCAAGTCTGTGGCAGAAAGGTTCAACGTCCTTATCATGGGTAGATCGCTCCAAAGAAGGGATTACTCTGGAGGATGATGTGAATTGTTTAAGGATCCCTTGTGTTGCAACTCATCCGATCGCCGTTGCATCTTTCTCCTGATCAGCAGCAGCAGGCTTTGCTGTGGTTGATCGCTCAACTGGCCTATCAAGAGGGATCGTTTACTCTGTCATCAGGTCGCCAAAGTCGCTACTACATAAATTGCAAACCAGTGACCCTGCACCCTCAAGGAGCTTACTTAGTTGGACAACAGATGCTAGCGCTCTTGCCCCCGGAAACCGAAGCTGTGGCTGGGATGACCTTAGGAGCTGATCCGATCCTGTCTGCCGTTAGCCTTGCCTCTGTCTACCAACAGCCTCCTAACCCTCTACATAATCTGCCTGCCTTGATCGTGCGCAAACAGCCCAAGGGCCACGGCATCCAAGCCTGGTTAGAAGGCCCGATGCTCGATCCCCATACACGGATCTGGATCCTGGAAGATGTAGTCACAACAGGCCGATCAGCCCTACAAGCCGCCGAACGAGTTCAAGCTGCCAACTACCGGGTTGAAGGGATCCTGGCGTTGATCGATCGGGAGGAAGGAGGACGTGAGGTGTATGCACAGGCTGGGATCCCGTTTCGGGCCGTTTTCACGTTGCAGCAGATCCAAGCTTATGTTGCCGATCAGAATCACCTAGCAGCCGAGGAAGAGCAAACAGCTGGATTTCTGCAGGAGATCGCGGAGGCTTGAGGGATTGGCATCAAACTCAAAATCCTGCAAGTGCAGAGACCCATCTGGTGTAGTCTGGGATCTGGTTGTGGATCTAAAGGTAAATTATGACAGCTGTTCTGAACAAAGTGCCCGATGTGGTTTTCAAAACTCGTGTCCGGGATGAGTCGATCGGTGGCGATAACCCCTTCCGCTGGCAAGATCGGACGACTCAGGAGATCTTTGGTGGCAAGCGAGTGGTTTTGTTTGCCCTGCCGGGAGCCTTTACCCCCACCTGTTCTTCAACGCATTTACCCCGCTATGAAGAGCTCTACGATCAGATTCGGGCTGAAGGGATCGATGAAGTGATCTGTTTGTCGGTCAATGATGCCTTTGTTATGTTCCAGTGGGGCCAGAAGTTGGGTGCCCAGAAGGTGTTCTTGCTCCCGGATGGATCGGGTGAGTTTACCCGCAAAATGGGAATGCTGGTCTCCAAGGATAATCTGGGTTTTGGTCTGCGATCCTGGCGCTACTCGATGGTCGTCAACGATGGCACGATCGAGAAGCTCTTCGCCGAACCGGGCTACTCTGACAACTGCCCCACCGATCCATTTGAAGCCTCAGATGCAGACACGATGCTGAACTACTTGAAGTCTGTCAAGTCCTAGCCAGCGTCTACTAAAGATCAATAGATCAACTAAAACTGATCAACTCATCTAGGTAAGATCGTAGCAAGTGGGTTGAAGGATTGAGGATCCCGTCATCATTGAGGTGATTCAGGACGATCGGCTTTCCTTCAGCTCACGTTTTGATGAAAGGTAGTCCCTGGCCCAGTAACCCCTCGATCATTTAAAATTGACCAAAACTAATGGGATACAAGCCCCGCCCTTTTAGGGCAGCTTTTTGCGGT
>CAZONZ010000673.1:0-1836 GCA_964581005.1 uncultured bacterium | reverse complement strand
TTCCAGTATCTTTATTGCTGGACCGTTGTTGAGCTGGTGGCAAGATCGTCGTTTGACGAAAGCCCAGATGGTGAGTGAGTCTGATGAGGCGATTGAATCCGAGGATGCTCAAGATCCTGAGGCAGCTGAAGCACCTTGACACGGCATCGTGGAGATCCAGATGACATGAACTCAGCTCAGTCTAGGGATGTTGAACGATTGGTGGGGTTGTATCAACTTCTGCTCCTGGGATTTGTGATCTTAGCCTGGTTGATCATTGGAGTCCCAAGCTTGTGGGCCTTACGAGTCCAGATTGGTCGTTTGCTAGAGCACTTTACCTGGATTGGGCTGAAGTTTTTGTTGTTTTACAAGCCAGAGCTACCCAGTCTTGGGGTTCTTTTTTGTATTGCCTTAACGCTGTACATGTTGATCTCGATGAGCCGTTACGAGCTGTTTGGCCTGTTTGAGTCCGAAAAACAGTTGATCCAGGCTCAAGTGGATTGGATTCGCCAGCAAGGATCGAGTCATATTCTCTATCGCTGGGTGATCGGATGCCCAGAAGCTGAAGATCAGGCGAAGCTACCTCCACCTCAGTCCCATCCGTGATCGATGACTTAGTGAAATATGTAGGAAACCCCGATTAGGAGGGCTAGCACTGCCAGAGTGGTGAGCCCAAAGTGAACCAGAGAGGTGCCTTTGCGGCGGACCATGTTGCGCATGGCAAGTTTGGTGTAGCTGTCGCTGGGTTTAGCCAGGTAGCGCGGATCGATCGATTGGGCCGATCCAGTTGCTCCATTCGATTCGGTTGATTCGGTTGATTCAGGGGATTCAGACGATCCAAGCGATCCATCCGATAATCCAACGGATTCAGGCGTCGAGAGAGCGGTTGGGTCAGGCGATCCCACTTGAGCTGGGATCTCCGTGGAGGAGTTAGAGGGGTCTACAGAGGTAGGCGTAGGATCGGAAAAGGATTGGCTCATAACACAGCGGACCTGGAATTCAAAAACAAGCTTCATCGTGCAACCTTGTTACGTCTGATGAACAACTGCTGCCGATCAGCTTTACCTAGCTTAACCTTATCTGCCCTGATCCGAATTGATATTTTCATAGAGAAGGGCGAGAGGAAACTCTAAATCAAGGTTGTGGATATTCACGATCGGGGTATCGGTATTGAGGTCAGCACTTCCGATCAAGGTATATTCCCAGGCATGATTCTGTCGTTGATAGGTTTCAACTTGCGGACGATCTGGATCGATCAGGATATAGGTTTGGAGGGTGGGGATCCTCATGTAGCTTTGCTGTTTGATTCCCCGATCTCGTGCCTCCGTTGCAGGGGAGAGAACTTCTGTAACTAAGCAGGGATATTGAAGGTAATCGCGGGCAATGCGATCGCGTTCATCGCAGGTTACCACGAGATCAGGGTAGTAGTATTTCCCAGACGGGGTGGCGACCTTGGCATCACTGATCGCAACTTTGCAGCCTTTGCCGCGTAGGTGAGGGATGAGCAATGCAGCAAAGTTCGCAGCAACTTGGCTATGGGGGATCGTGCCCCCGGTCATGGCGATGATGGTGCCGTTTTCATATTCGTGTTTGCTCTCTTGCTCAGCTTCCCAAGCGAGATACTCTTCTGATGACATCTTCAACAGATCACCTTGGGGTTGAGCAATCATTGAATAGACCTCCCTACAGTCCGAGCCCTTTTTTGCGTGCTCACACACCATCGATCCAACGTTTCTCATTCCCGATCCTAGGATAGAGGGCTGAGAGGGATTAGGCCAGTTTCCAGAAGCTTTGATCCTGACTAGGAGTTACGCATTGACAGGAGGAGCAACTTATGCAGGTTGAGCCAACTTGCCT
>CAZONZ010000672.1:0-1840 GCA_964581005.1 uncultured bacterium | reverse complement strand
AGCCGGGATCCTGTCAACATGCTTTGGAATAGGGCGAATATTAGCTGGGATCCTCGCAACATGAGCTGGAATACGGCCAACATTATTTGGAATACTGGGCTATTCCGAATCAAGAAAACCACTCAGAGGTTGGATCCTTGGCCTCCTTGGCGAAAAGTTGGATTTACCCTCCCAGCCCCTGGTGTCATCTTTAGTCCGACTGATACCGTGATCCCTGCTCGTGTTTGGGCTAGCCAAGCCTGTTTGACCCCAAGGAGTCGATGAAGCAGGACACCTTTCAAGATCTTGCACGCTACCTGACGATGATGGTGGAGAGGATGTCAATTCCCTAAGATCCTTGCTCATTCAAGAAAAATGGATCTGATAGACTGAACCCAATTTCAATCATCACCCCTATGGTTGCTCATTCCCTTCCCTGGACGATTCACGATCTCGACACGCTACCTGACGATGGTGGCTGGAGCCGTTATGAAATTATTGATGGAGAGCTGTTTGTGACCCATGCCCCTCATGTTCGCCATCAAACTGCAATCAGCAATCTAAATACTCAACTCGCCAATTGGTCTAAAGTAACCGGGATCGGTATTCCTGTCCCCACACCGGGCATCATCTTCAGCCCCACTAACGCTGTGATCCCGGATCTCGTTTGGGCCAGCCAAGCGTGTTTGACTCAAGGAGTTGATGAATCCGGACACTTTATCCTCCCCCCTGAGCTGATCATTGAGGTGCTTTCCCCTGGTAGACAGAATGAGAAACGGGACCAAGAAACCAAGTTACACCTCTACTCAACCTATGGCGTGCAAGAATACTGGATCCTCAACTGGCAACAGCAAACGCTAGCCATTTACCGCCGCAACGGATCTCAACTCCAACTCATAAGCACCCTTGGATCCGCAGATACGCTTACCTCCCCTCTGCTTCCTGGCTTCAGCACTCCCCTGACTGAAATCTTTCCCTAGGATCCTCAGATCCTGATCGAGAGCCCGTGGGACAATCCCAGATGAATCAACTCTAGAGGATAGGGAACTGTTCGATCCAACCGATTGAGAGCCCGGAGGTCGTCATTAGCATAGATCCCCAGAGTGATCCGCTACGGGTGAGATTTGAGTTTTCCAGAGTTAAGCTTACGTGGCAAGGTGGCTTGGAGGTAGAGTCGCTGGTGTTGGAGACCGCTAGGTTGGAAGTGGTCGAACCCATCCACTAGGTCATGATCCATGATTGAGTTAGTACCTTTTCTGGAGAAGATTGGATGAACATTGAGCAATCCTTATTAGGGCAGATCCGCTCCCTACCCCCAGAACAGCAGCGAGAAGTCCTTGACTTTGCAGAGTTCTTGCACCAGAAAATTTTAGTTCCCCGTCAAAAGCGTGTCCCTGGCTTACATCAAGGAAGCCCTTATTGGATGGCTGATGATTTTGATGCTCCTCTCCCTGATCAGTTCTGGTTAGGAGCAAAGTGAAACTGTTACTCGATACCCACACATTTATCTGGTGGGATAGAGATATAGAGCGGATCCCATCAGCAACCCTCAACCTGATAGAACAAGCGGATCAACTGCTGCTGAGTCTTGTGTCTCTATAGGAAATTCAGATCAAAACCCAGTTGGGCAAATTTAGCCTGAATATGGCGCTAGGGGAGCTGGTAGAACTTCACCAGAGTAATGGCCTCACAATCCTAGGGATCACTCTAGAGCACATCCTAGACTTGGATCAGTTGCCCCTTCACCACAAGGATCCGTTCGACCGCTTACTGATTGCGCAAAGTCGTATTGAGTCAGCCCCCATCGTCAGTCAAGATACTGTATTCCAACAGTATGACTGTCAAGTGTGTTGGAAACTCC
>CAZONZ010000671.1:0-1847 GCA_964581005.1 uncultured bacterium | reverse complement strand
ATACAACCGATCCAGAGCAACAGGAAGCCAATCGAGCTTATTTAATTGAATGGTTCGATCGACTCGCAACCTCTCGCTTACCTGAACTTCAATCCCTAACCTGATCTTCACTTTGAATCCAGAACATCCTGATCAAGAAATCGTTGATCGATCTCAGTCAGGGTTGATAGAGTTAACGATTAAGAATCCGTTGACATTGCAGCGGCGTTAGCCCAAACAACTGGGCGCAGTCTTCATTAGAAACTTGATCAGGACATTTGATCGGGATCATGCCAAAGAGAGCAAGACAGGTTTCCGAAGAAGCTTCTTCTCCAATCACCTCTTGCACAGCTTCAGTATATAGATCATGCCTCTGATCATACATTGTTGGCATAGGTCTCTCGAAGTTCTTCAATTTATCCCATTGGGTTTGGAGAGGATCGATTACTTTGTCTTGGAGGAACTCTAAGGTTTGAGATCGGGCCTTGAGACTTGCTGTTTTGATCGTTGGAATAGGGAGCTGGGGGCCAATACCTAGAAAGAGTAACGTGATGATTAGTAAGAGTATGATGAGATTTCTTAGCCAGATCAGGAGCATTGCCCCGGATCGTTTGCGGTATCCTCTGGGTTTAGCATAGGATCGTTTGCGCGGCTCAGACATATCGAGATCCTCTGAAACGTTTGGATTTACTCACTGGGGAGGAGATCAAGATTAACAGACTAAACACCCAATCAAAGCGAAAGGACGAGTGGAATAAACAATCCGACCATCATGGCAACTCCGATCAAGCATGCGATAAACACCCATGTGAGAATGCCATTGGTTTTGTCCAGAGTCCCGATCGCCTCCATCAACAGATCAATATCTTGCCCTTCAGTTTCCACAATTAATTGAATCTTGTGGGACACTCGGTATTTGGAAAACCCATCGACAAGAAAGATCACTCCAGGCAAAAACGCTTGCATTAAACCGGGGGCTAAAGCTAACAAACCTCCCTGCACTTGATCGGCGGCCCCACTGAACAAAAACATAAAGGCAGGCATCATTAATAAAACACCAATGCCCATCATAAAATAACTGACTTGTCTGGACTTTTGCACAAACTGACTCAAGATCTGGTTTTGGCGCTCGGAAAACTCATAGCCTTGGCGACGAGATCCTGGGCCTTGTCCTGATCGTGTGGTCTGAGGTGCAGAGGAACCTAAAGGCAATTTTTCAACCCAAGCTGGAAAGGAGTCACCTAGTTTTCGAGCATAGATCTCAACGGTGGTAAACTGAGTTGAGCTGATTGGCTGGAGGCACTGCTTGAGGATCTCGATCGATGTGAGTTGATCTGGCTCCTGACTGGCTTCTAAGACAACTAGCAACGTATTAGTATTATGTTTCACTCGTGTTCTGGCTGTGATCTGATGGGCTTGCAGAGAGGTATTGAGCAACTCCTCAATGGCCCGGTGATCGCCCTGCTTAGCCCGCATGAGTAATGGATCGTAAACCACGGTAATTCTGTGCTGATAAAGGGATGGGGACTGCTTAGAGTTTACCTGATCTTGACGGGCTGATCCTAAACATAAGGATTTGGGACTCTTAGCAACAGACAGATCTACAGGAACTCATAGAACCTCTCCCATGTCATAAGTTGAAATCTAGTTTTGCGCGATGATCACGATGTTGAATGATCTATCTAAACTCTTGAGTCAGTTTACAGGTGAGTTGGCTTCATTGTCATCGGCTGCTCTCTGGGCGCTTGGATCGGTAATCTATGGTACAACTGGACGTTCGCTTTCGGCCTTGGAGCTGAATTTGCTTAAAGTGTTGGTGGCGATCCTCTGTTTTTGGATCACATTGTTCCTTCAAAGATCGGGAATCT
>CAZONZ010000670.1:0-1849 GCA_964581005.1 uncultured bacterium | reverse complement strand
GGCTGGGGGGGGCCGAAGGCGTGACTGGAGATCGAGGGGCTGCAGGTCTACGGGGTTCTCGCTCAGCCTTGGGAGGGGGTTGGGGCTCAAACCCAGTGGCGATCACGGTGATCCGAACTTCTCCCTGCATCCGCTCGTCGATCACCGCTCCAAAAATAATATTGGCTTCCGAATCCACTGCATCGGAAATGATCTCAGCGGCTCCGATCACTTCATGCAACGTCAGATCGCTGCCTCCGGTCACATTGAGGAGAACGCCTCTGGCTCCATCGACCGAAGTTTCTAGCAGGGGTGACGAGATCGCAGTCATGGCAGCTTCCCGTGCCCTTGACTTGCCGGATCCCATGCCGATCCCCATCAGAGCACTACCGGCATTGGCCATGATGCTGCGAACATCGGCAAAATCAACGTTGACCAAGCCCGGAATAATAATGATATCCGAGATCCCTTGAACCCCTTGCCGCAGCACATCATCCGCCACGCGAAACGCTTCTTGAACTGGGGTTTGCTCTGAAATAACCGACAATAACTGATCATTTGGGATCACGATCAGGGTATCGACCGATTCCTGCAGCGCTAAGATGCCTTCCTCAGCCTGTTTCGTCCGCCGCCGTCCTTCAAACGTAAAGGGTCGAGTCACTACCCCAACAGTTAAGGCCCCGGTGCTGCGAGCGATCTGAGCGACAACGGGAGCTCCCCCTGTACCTGTGCCGCCCCCCATGCCAGCCGCAATAAAGACGAGATCCGCACCCGCCAAGGCACTAGAGATCTCTTCACTGGATTCTTCTGCTGCTTTATGACCGATCGACGGATTTCCCCCAGCCCCCAAGCCGCGCGTTAGCTTTTGGCCAATTTGTAAGCGTTGGATCCCAGCGGATTGGACAAGCGCCTGGGCATCGGTATTGATACTCCAGAACTCAACCCCATTCAGATTGCTCAAGGCCATCCGATTGACCGCGTTGCCACCGCCACCGCCAACCCCCACAACCTTAATTCTGGCCATACTGCTCGGCACGATCGTTTCCACTTGGTGGTCAGATTGAGCTTGGGTACCATTGCTGCTATGTTCAGGGCTACCCATCTCTCCAGAGTAGCGCTGTGTGGGGGTTAGGTGATCTCGGTCCTGGAGCGATCCAGCACTGGGCGGATGAAGGTCTGACCAATTAGAAGGCATTGCTGTCTCAGGGAAATTCGCTTTGAGGAAATTCTAACGAGAAAGACTGATCAAATATAGAGCAAACTCCTGCGAATGCCAATTTTCTTCATCCAAACTTAGCGTGGATCCCGATAACTCCTCTTGATGGTGGGTTGAGATCTTGAGGATCTGGACCAGATGTGTTTCAAACAACATTTCCGAGATGCTCAACTGACTTAAGATCAGCGCTCTCTCTCGATCGGAGTGCTTCCAAAATGACTTCGGTCTTCCACATCGAACAAAGCCAATGGCATCAGTACACTCTGATCAAAAAATGGTTGTGCCCTGGGATGTGCAGCGAATCCAGTGACTTCAAGATTTACGGCCCTAACGCGACACTACATGGATTCCACGCTCTGTGACGATGGCATCCAAAGGCTGATCCCAAGCTTCATGAGGGAGGGGTTGATCAACAAAACACGGATCCGGCACGATGCCGATGGTTAGGAGAGAATACTGACTGAGGAAGCGATCATAGTATCCTCCACCGTACCCCAGCCGTCCCCCCCACCGATCACAGGCCAAAGCGGGAACTAAGACGAGATCGGCTTGAGACGGATCGAGAAGCGGAGTGGGATCTTGAGGTTCCCAAATTCCAAAGCGGTTTTGCCGCCACCACGACGATCCCTGGGAGCTGATCCATGTGGGTTGAGT
>CAZONZ010000669.1:0-1856 GCA_964581005.1 uncultured bacterium | reverse complement strand
CGTGTTTAATGTGTTCTTGTGATCTTAGGGTTGGGATGAGGATCTAGAGGGCAAGCGTTTCCAATAGATTACGGCATCCTCTCCGGTTTCTGCGTAATAGCCTTTGCGGGTGCCGAGCTGGTGAAACTGAGTTTTTTCGTAGAGATGACGGGCGATCCAGTTGGACGATCGAACCTCTAGTGTGGCCCACTCGCATCCTCGTTGTTGAGCTGCCTCTAGCAATGCCTCCAGGATCTTCTGGCCTATCCCTTGTCCTCGGTAGGCTGGATCCACCGCTAACGAAATAATGTGAGCTTCTTCCATCACCTGCCAGAGGATCCCAAACCCCAACAAGATCCCTGTCAACTCAGATTCT
This sequence comes from uncultured bacterium, assembly GCA_964581005.1. Classification (GTDB taxonomy): domain Bacteria; phylum Cyanobacteriota; class Cyanobacteriia; order Thermostichales; family Thermostichaceae; genus CAZONZ01. Next base: position 1,501 of record CAZONZ010000669.1, on the reverse strand, counting down.
GTTGGATCGCTTGGATTGTGATCGGCTGCCCAGGATCGGGGTTGAACAGCGCCTAACACCAGACTGTTTGAACGTTCGATCTCCGTTAGATAGCTTTGTCGCCCCCAGAATCCGCCATAGCAAAGCTGATCCAAGCGGAGGAGCTCATCGACATCGGTTGGGGTTAAAGGGATCAGGTTATAGTCGTCGCGGGAAGTTGCCACTGGGGGATCACCTCAGGCTGGGACTCTCGATCGTTTTCATCCTCTCGTACTCTGATCATGTTGTTGAACGGATCTCGATCGCATCGCTCCTTGATCTGGATCACTCTGCTCGCCCTCGTCATGGTGGCAGGGGTTTTAGGGATCTTGAGCATCTCCAAGTTTGATGGACAGATCACAGGCTTGTTTCGGATTGGATCGGTGCTGCCTCTCTCTCCCTATCTGCAAGAAGATTCGGTGTTTATTCATGCAGACAAAGTGGGGAACGATGGCCAACAGTTTCTGAGCATTGCCCTAGATCCCTTCCTGCGCAATCCTGCAACTCTGGACAGTCTTGATGTGCCTCAGTATCGCTATCGCCGGATCCTCTATCCTTGGCTGGGGTATCTGCTGGGATTAGGGAATCCAGCACTGATCCCTTTTGCGATGGTGGGGATCAATCTCGTCTGTGTGGCTGTGATCGTCTACACTGTGGGCCGGATCCTGCAGGAAGCCTATGGCTCAGGATCTTTACCAGAGGAGCACCGTGATTCAGCGATCATGCCTACCCCACCGGCTGCGCCTCCGATCGGACTTGCGCTCTTGATCCTGGGGATTCCGAGTGTGTGGATGATCCTCTCCCTCAGTACGGCTGATCTGTTGAGCAGTTGTTGCTTGGTGGTGGCGGTGTATAGCTATTGGCGAGATCGACCGCTGGCGACCTGTGTAGCCTTAGGGGTGGGCTGTTTAGCTAGAGAAACGCTTCTGATCGGCTGGTTGGCCTTAGTGATCACCGCTGCACTCGATCGAGATCGGCGCTACCTCAACACCTTACCGATTAGCCTTGTTCCTCTTGGGATCTGGACCTTCTACGTCTACACACGATTTCCATCGGTAGAGCAAACATCGTCGTCGTTCTCGATCCACTTTAGTTATCCCTTGCTGGGGATCGTCAGCAAAATTGGATCCTTCTTGCAAGCGGATCTGACACTCAATACGATTTTTGATCTCTACCTTTTTATCCTGTTGATCGGAGCCTTGATCCTGACCTGGGTTCCCTCCAGAATCCTTTGGGCAAAGGCAAAATGGATCGTGATCAGTTCGGGTTTTTACGCAGTGCTATTTCTGCTAACGACCATGCAGATCTTGGGGCATTTTGTGGACTATTCACGGGTGTTTACTGATGTCTATATCTTGCTCATGTTGTCTCTGAGTCTGCAGATCACACGCGCTAAAGTGGGCTGGATGATCGTGGCGGCAGTGGCAAGTTTGGGCTATGTGTACGGCTTTGCGACTGAATTTGGCTGAGGAACGTTGAAATG
>CAZONZ010000668.1:0-1862 GCA_964581005.1 uncultured bacterium | reverse complement strand
GGAGTGATCAACACTAACTCATTGATCACTAGGATCGTGCGCGTTGCCGATTGAATCAGCCCTTGTTCATCTAACGCATCCATGTGTCGAGCCGCCGCCGAAATGAACAGATCCACAGGGGCTCCATGCGCGATCTGCCGTTGCAGAGATCCTGAAGATCCAAAGTTAAACACCAGTTCAACGTCCGGAGAGATCTGTTCATAAAGCGGCTGAACCGCCTTCATCGCATCTTGAAAGCTTGCTGCTACCGAGATCATCAAGGAAGTAGACTGTCCCCAAGCGGGGATCTGGACCAGACCGAGAGGGGCTACGAGCGTTGCAAGAACAGTTAACGATCTCAGGAGCGGTTTGGGGGGTATGAGTTTCATGGTCATACAATAAGGTTGAGTTACCAACCATCATGGATCAAACTACCAACTATTTTGGTAACGAGGGTGACATGCCGCGTAAGAATCAAGGATGGATCACGTTTCAGAGTTCTGAGGCCGAACGGCAGCAGTTAGAGCAGTTTTGCGAGATCGCCCAACGGAGTAAATCAGATGTTCTGCGTGAACTTCTTCGCTCCCTTAACCCTGTTACGTTGAGTCCCGGTTTTGTATCGGAGTCCTCGATCATGAATGTCAGCGCCCGTAATCTGCTCAAAGGAACGATCAAACAGATCATTATTGGAGCGGTTAACGCCGAGATCACATTGGAAATTGCCCCAGGAATTGAAGTTACCTCAGTGATCACAAAGACTTCTGCTGAACGCCTGGGCTTATCGGAAGGCAAAGAAGCATATGCGGTGATCAAGTCCTCCGACATTATGATTGCAGTTGATTAATGCTCAAACCCTTGAGGGATCCCTTCCTGTTAAGGTGTTTGAGGGATCCCTGGGCTTCAAACTGCTTGAGAAATTAGAGGTTCGTTCAGAATCGATATCACCTCCACCCATCTACAGGACAGCCATAGGAGGTAGGTGGATTGGCCTAAATTAAACGGCCACGGTCCTAAGAACAAAGCTTCGAATGTGGCTAGCAATAAACTCTAGCTCTTCTTCAAGGGCAAAGTGTCCAGTATCAAGAATGTGGAATTCCAAGTTCTTCAGATCCCGTTGATAGGGATAAGCTCCCTCGGCTGGAAAAATAGAGTCCCCCTTACCCCAAACCAAAAGGGTGGGCGGTTGATGAGTCCGGAAATACTCTTGCCACTGAGGATATAAAGGTGGGTTGGTGCCATAACTATAAAACAGTTCCAACTGGATCGCCTTATTCCCAGGACGATCGAGCAAGTATTGATCATTGAACCAGTTGTCTGGTGCTACGGTTTCTGGGTTACGCACCCCATTGGTGTATTGCCATTTCGTTGCCTCCAATGTGAGCAAGCTCTCCGCTAGCACTTTAGCGTTTTCGGGTGACTTATCCTGCCAATAGGCTTTGATCGGATCCCAGAACTCACGTAAGCCTTCGTCATAGGCATTTCCATTCTGCACGATCAGTCCCAACACCTTTTCAGGAAAATGGCTAGCCAAACGATAGCCAATCGGTGCACCATAATCCATCACGTAAAGAAAATACTGCTGCAGTCCCAGGTGATCCACAAAATGCTCGATCACCTCTGCCAACCTGTCAAAACTGTATTCAAACTCATCAACATGAGGCATCGAACTGGATCCAAACCCAGGGTAATCCGGAGCCACCAGGTGAAAGGAGTCTGCCAGAGCTGGGATCAGATTGCGAAACATGTGAGACGAAGTTGGAAAACCATGCAGTAAGAGGAGTGTTGGTGCATCTTTAGGTCCAGCTTCGCGGTAGAAAATGTCCAGACCGTCAACTGCGATTGATCGGTGATCGGGGGTGATCGGGGTAGACATGATCGGCTTC
>CAZONZ010000667.1:0-1865 GCA_964581005.1 uncultured bacterium | reverse complement strand
ACAACTTATCTGTTTACCTATGCTGATCCCCATCCCGATCGGCCTAGTTTAGCAACTTTATTTGAGGATTATCTGCAGCTGTTGCCTAGCTATCAAGAGGTTGATCTTGACCAGATTCAGATCCAACGAGCCTTATTTGGCTTTTTCCCATCGTATCGTCAGAGCCCACTCCAAAGTCCCTGGGATCGGATCTTGCCTGTAGGAGATAGCAGCGGGAGTCAATCACCCCTGAGTTTTGGTGGATTTGGGGCAATGGTGCGTCATTTGAAGCGGCTGGATCAAGGGATCCAAGAAGCTTTGCGGAGTAATGTTTTAGATCGTAAAGCTCTAGCGACACTGCAACCCTATCAACCCAATGTGTCAGTTACCTGGCTATTTCAAAAAACGATGAGTGTTCCAGTCGATCAAGTGCTGCAAGATTCCCATCAGATCAACCGTTTACTTGACAGAGTTTTTACCAGCATGTTCAAGCTTGGCGATCCTGTGGTGCGGCCTTTTTTGCAAGATGTTGTTCAGTTTTCGGGCTTATCGCAAACATTGATTCAGGTTGGGATATCGAATCCAGTAATGGTGGCCCAGATCTTGCAACAAGTTGGGCCTGGGATGATGCTGGACTGGATCAAACACTACTCAGCTTTAGGGGTATACAGCGCGTTAGCGGGAGTTGCAGGTTTGGGCAAAGCGAGTGATCCAACGAATTCCAGAGATCCTTCAGGTTCCCTGGATCGTTTGACCTCCCAACTTTCTCCTGAAGCTCAGTTTTACTGGCACCGTTGGCAACAGGCATGGGCTTATGGATCCGGATCGGATTTTTCCGGGGATCCTCACTGATCGGTGAAAAGTTCATCAGTCGCAGGCAGCAAGGGCCTGAACGGATCCTGACCGAAAAACTGGTATATTCATTGGGTTCTCTCCTGTTGACTTTTGTGGCCGATCGATCACCTTCCCCATGGGCTAATTGGGCTGATCTTGATCTCGATCGTGATCAAACTCGGCATTGGTTACGGCAGGCAATCTGGCTGATTGGAGGAAACGGGATCCGGTTGATCCTTTCGGGAACCTATTTTATTCTGCTGGCACGATGGTTAGGGCCTGCTCAGTTTGGTCTCTTTGCGGCGGTGTTAGCTTGTGCCGCTCTGATCTCACCCTTTGCCAACTTGGGTCAACCTGACCTGCTGGTGCAATATATTAATCGAGATCCCCAAATACCCCAAGATCCTCAGAGTGCTCCTTGTTCTCAAGGTTCTCAAGATCCCCAAGGTTCTCAAGATCCTCAAGGTTCTCAAGATCCTCAATCGTTTGTAGATCCTCAATTGTTCGTAGATCCTCAAGCTTGCCTAGATCCTCAGGATCCTCGCTGGATGTGGGGGAATGCGGTGGTGATTGGAGTTACAGGGGGATTGCTTTTGACTGGGATCCTGATTGCCCCTTTAAGCATCTGGTTGCCCGATGCCGATCCGCACACGATTGGGTTGTTGCTGTTGAGTGAATTGGGGATCGTTGGGTTACAAGAGACTCACAAAGGGATCTGGGTGGCTCAGCAGAAGATCGCCAAGGTCGCTGGGGTTGATACGGGGATGGCTTTGGGGCGGTTGGTCACGGTTGGGGTCGCCTGGATTGGAGGCTGGCACTCGTTGCTGGCTTGGTCAGGTCTTTATCTAGGTGCCATGGGGGTGATGGGAGGGATCACAGGCTGGCAGGTGGGATCCGATTTGGGAGGATTTCGGTTGAAACGACAGCAGATCATTAGGATGGGGCTGGGAGGCTGGGATTTTGCGGTTGGACTCGCTGCTGCCAAGACGTTTACGGATCTCGATAAATTGCTGCTACCCCGTCTAGCGGATCCGGCTACTGCTGGGTTTTAC
>CAZONZ010000666.1:0-1867 GCA_964581005.1 uncultured bacterium | reverse complement strand
TGCTCAACCGGACAGGTCACTTTTGGGAAAAACGCTATCATTGCACGGGGTTTCCTAATACGGATCGACGGCGGGCGTTGAATACGTTGCGCTATATCCATGGCAATCCCAAAGCGGCAGGGATCCAGAAGGGGTTTTTCTATGACTTTAGTAATTACGGATCCTATGAGCGGTTGACGAATGATGGCTTGACTCAGTGGCATCCTGCGTTTCTGGAGTTGGGGGAGACCTTGGATCAGTGTGCACAGCGCTACCGCGAGTTTTGTCAGGGATATAAACCTAAGCCAAAACCGGAGAGGAAGTATAGCTGGGGCAACAAGCTGTTGCAGGGATTGGGGATCAGCCGGGGCAAGCCTAAGAAAAATCGGGGACAGACGACGCTGCCCTGGGGGGAGTGGGATCTGCCCTCTGAGATCGAGGAGATCGCTCGCCGGTTTGTGGAGGCGAATGCGTATAACCCTGAGGTGGCGCTGGATCTGTTGTAGCTGAGGATACAAAAAGACGAGTTGGGAGGGAAAAATGCCGGTGCCAGGTATCGAGTATGGGGAAAGGCTGATGCTGTCGTAAAATTCCTTGCCGTTACAAAACTTATAAACGAGCTGGAACGCTTATGGGTTACAGTTCAGATCTCCTCGCGAGAGAAGAGACCGACAAGGTTATAACGAAACCTTTTTTGCGCAGGGAGATGCCCGGGTATTTTTTGCGGATCGGTAAAGTCGAGCTCCCTGTAGAAGCGCCATCCGTGCCAACCTGAACCTCCTTGCCAGTTTACCCTCTCTCCGAACCGAGTCCAGGCAGATCTATTGGAATCGTAGTCTGGGCCGGGGCTGCCGACCTCCCTCCAGATCCGCTTCTGGACACTAAAGCCTAGAGTGCCGTTACTGTGCTCCACCCAGAGCCTATCGATCAGTTTCAGATCTTCTCCGGGGAAATTGTCGATACTCTCTTCATTCAGATACCCTTCCTCAATCCGATCAGCCGCCTGGACCATGAGATCATGAGTGAGTTGATCCGCTTCTCTCCAATCGCGGTTCTTTAAGGCTTGATCTAAGTCGGCATAGTCAATACCTGTCGTTTCGGATACAAGACTTTCCTGAGTTGGTGCATTCAGACCTTCCTTACATCTATCAAAGGAGGTGTTTGGATCAACGCGTTGATCGATCAGATCTTTGATGCAGTTCAGCAAGTCTGGATCTTGCGAATGGGCTGGCAGACCATAAGAGGCAATAACGGATCCAAGACCAGCAGCAGAGGCCCACTGGAGTACTTGTCTTCGTGAAAAAATCATAACTTCCATGTGTTTAGTCTACTTAGCCCACTTATCAACAGGAGGCAAAGTAACCATACTAGCCTCCACTTTACTCTTCGTAACATATCTCATGGTTTCGGAAATCCACCTAAATAAATCGGCAAATTTTAGACCACTGAGCATAACAGGAGGGGTATGTGCGGGAGCAATCTCCCTGAGAATATTTAGATTAGCGCCTTCTACACCGATAGCAAAAAAGCTCAACTTTCGGCTAGCACATAGCTGCTTGATTTTCTGTGCAGCCTCTTTCCAACCAGAATTAGAATTTGGCTCTCCGTCGGTAATCATAAAGATCCATGGTTGGTAATATTGCACGTCATTATTTCTATACGCAGATTTTCTCTCATCGATTAACTTTAATGCCTTTTCTATCCCTGCCCCCATCTCAGTAGATCCATCCGCAGATAAAGACTTAGGGATAAACTGATCAACACCAACAAAATCCTGAGCAACTTTGACAGTACTGTCAAATGTGACGATAGCAACCTCGACTCGCAAAGAAGCAATAGGATCCTTACAAATCTCCTCTTTGAGTATAGATACACCTTGATTGAGCTG
>CAZONZ010000665.1:0-1875 GCA_964581005.1 uncultured bacterium | reverse complement strand
GAGGAAAACGGGATCTCAGCCATCCTTTTAATCTGCTGATCGAGCGGATCTTTGTAGAGACCAGCTTTCGCCGCCAGGGTTAACAGAGCTCCTTCGGTAGGATCCCCTAAGATCGTCCAGACCTTATCGGCATTGGGATCAGAGGTTGAGGCTGGAGTGGATCCAGAATGAGGGGTATGAGGGTTCGTCTTTTGCGTAACTTCAATTTGTTGTAAGACTGCATCGTTGCAGAGCGTGATCGCCAGCAGGAGGGAGCGCAAGTCTGGCTCATGGAACGGGATCACACGGGTTCCTTGGCGGTAGAAGGATCCTTCGGGAACGTAGCCTGTCCCCGTCACGCTGTAGTGAGCGGTTGCGGTTTCTACAGCCGTGACCACCATTTTGTTCTCAGTCAGAGTGCCTGTCTTATCGGAACAGATCGCGGTGACGGATCCCAGGGTTTCCACGGCAGGTAGGCGTCGGATCAGGGCTTGGCGGCGGACCATTCGCTGCATTCCGATGGCTAGGGTTACTGTGATCACGGCAGGTAGCCCTTCCGGCACCACAGCAACTGCCATACTCAAGGAGGTCTCTAGAAGGGTTTGAAAGCGGCTGAAGTTACGAGCTTGGAGTAACCCCCCGATCACAACCAGAGCGACCAAGCCAAGGGCACCCGCAACCAAGGTATGGCTGAGCTGATCCATGCGCCGTTGCAAGGGAGTCGATTCGGGTTCAACGGCTTCCAACATGGCTGCGATCCGGCCCAGCTCTGTGCTCATCCCAATGCTGGTTACGAGGAGAGTGCCTCGCCCCTGGGTGACTTCGGTGCCGCGATAGGCCATTGTACAACGATCCCCTAGAGCTGTGTCGGGATCAAGTTGAGCTTGGGCTTGTTTGATCACAGGTACGGCTTCACCCGTCAAGGCAGCTTCCCGAATTTGCAGATTAAATTCATCCCAGAGGCGGCCATCTGCCGGGATCTGGACCCCAGCTTCCAGTAAGACACAATCACCAGGAACAAGATCGGGGGCTGGGATTTCGCGGATCAGACCCTCTCGACGAACGCGGACACTTGGCGACGCCATTTGTTTCAAAGCTGCTAGCGCTTGTTCCGCCCGACTTTCCTGGAAATACCCCAGCAATGCATTCAGGATCACAATGGCCAGGATCGCCAATGTATCTTTGGGGAAACCACCCGCTTGAAAATCGAGGATCCCGGACACGATCGCCACACCCATCAACATCAGCAACATGACATTGGTGAATTGATCGAGCAGGATTTGCCAACGGTTGCGGCCAGAAGCCGAGATCAGTTCATTCAACCCATATTCGTGGCGGCGGGCTTCAACCTGCTGGGCGGAGAGTCCTTGGTTGGGATCAACCTCCAAACGCTGACTCACCTCAGCGGCACTCAGGGTATGCCAACGTGGGGGTGAAGAATCGGGAGAGGCAGCCGTATCGATCATGAGGCACTCAGAAAGCAGTGATGATTAGGCTGCAGAGCAATAGCCAAGCAATTCGGGCTCATTTCCATCCAGCAGTACCTGTGCAACATCCAAGATCGTATCCTGCAGATGAGCTTTCTGTCTCAACCCTAGGCATGGGATCTAAGCAGAGGGGAGTATCCTGTACCGCCAGTAGCCGTATTGGAAGTCGTGACTCTCATCACTTCTGGAGTAGCGATTGTCGTTCCCCTTCTATGATGACTCTGCACGTTGATGCTGAAGCGGAACGCTATTTGAGTCCATGATCGTCGTACCCATTGGCTAGCTTGACTAGCTCTGCTGATCCTGCTGCCGGATCACGTAGTCCATCAAGCAATCCAGGCGATCGATGGCATCTTTTAAAAAGATTGCCGGGAACTCCCCATCCCCTCGTGGGTGGGGATGAAAGGCA
>CAZONZ010000664.1:0-1880 GCA_964581005.1 uncultured bacterium | reverse complement strand
GGGGTGCTGGGAGAGTGTCCATTGATCAGTGTTCCTAGGATTTTCCGATGACTCCTGAAACTCTTCGTAAATGGCTGAATAATATTTTGATCGCCGATGCATTCCTGGTGATGGCTGGGTTTAGCTGGTTTGTCTTCTCGATCACTGGAGCCTTTTTGGGGTTCCCCTCTTTTTATCGATTCTGGATCAAGTTTTGGTTCCCCTTGTTTCAACCTGCGATCGGGATCTTGATCGTCGGTGCCGTTGCCAGTGGGGTTTGGGGATGGGCGGTCCGTAAACTCGAAGCATCAAAATCCGATCGCTAACGATGGGGCAGCTCTAGTCTGGGCCAAGACAATGCTCGAAGGAGTTACAAAATCCGAAACCCTCCGTTTTCCCTTGAACCCTCACGCTAAGGTCAAAAGAGAAGAACTCCGAAGCGGACCCGATCATGCGAACTCTCCTGCCACTCCTCCTCAGCCTGATGGCGATCCCTCTGATCCCAACGATCACTCTGGCTGATCCTCCCCCCCTCACCTGGGGATCCTCCCCCAACCGCATCATGGCCCAGCCTCTAACGGATCAAACCGATCAAGATCCCTATGTCCAATACCAGACCGTGATCGAGCAAACCCAAGGGATGGTGATCGATCCGAAAGCCCAAGCTCTGGCCCAACGCTTCGGCCTCACGATTGTCGATCTCACCTGGGAAGACACCGGACGCTACAAAGGATCCTCCGTTGGCCCGAATATCAGCGACATGACGATCCAAGTGCAAAACCTGGATCTCACCACAGGCCGGAGCCAACCCAACCTCATGCCGGTGATCCGCTACCCCAACTTCTCCGACAAAACGGCAGATGTTGATCTCGATCAGTTCTATCTCCTGGTTGGCAACGAAACCGGACAACCCCTCCGCCATGTCTCCTTACGGGAATACCTCGATCAGTTCCGGAACTACCTTCACGATCCTGCCTCTTGGACTAGCCGGGAGGGATCCCTGTTAGCCAAGCGCGATACCCATGTGCTCGTCAGTGCCCAAGCTGCCTTTCTCCCGATCCCATCTGGAGGCACCGCTGAATTCAACCCCGTCCTCTTCAACTACCAGTCATATCCCGGCGATCCCGCTGTTCTAGCGATCTTGGCCACCCGCGAAGGCACCAGCGCCACCGTGATCGACAATCAACGGGATGGATTCGAGTCTGGATCCAGTTGGGGCCAGCGTCTCTTTTTTAACAAAGACGGACGACGAGCTAGCCTTACGGGTCAACGCGCCACCGACTTTATCGCAGATCAAACAACGAACCCAGACACCCAACCCTTCCCCGCCCCCCAAACCGAAGCTGAAGTCGAACAGCAAGGCTTGAACATGGTCATGCTGATCCAGGTTCCCCTAAAGCAAAAGCAACCTCGTCGTCAAACCAACCTCTTCTCAGGCAATGCCATGCTGATGGAAATGGCTGCCGCTCCCGTATCCGAAGCCCGCAGTAGCAATGTTGAGGCTGCTGTGATCGGGCATGGCCAAGTCGAAGGCCCCTTCACCGAGATCGCTAACCTGCCGATCGAACGAGATCCCAACTTCCCGATCCGAGTTACCGTTCAGTTCTACAAAGCCACCAGCAATGGGATCGTCTCCTCAGCGGATCTCCAGCAGATCCACAGCCAAATCACTCGGATTTATGAAGATGCTGATTACGTAGGGAGCTTAGTGGTCGAAGGGGAAACCAATCGTCCGACGGAATACGAGGGATCGAAGGAGGTTCCGCCGAACTGGTGGCCTCAATGGTTTTGGCGTCAAGGATCTGAAGAGGATCCAGGGAGTTAACACTGGTAGAACGGTCGTATGTTTAACTTTTGAGGGGTTCGGGGAGCGATAAGTCCCGCGCTGTACCTGAAAGGTC
>CAZONZ010000663.1:0-1880 GCA_964581005.1 uncultured bacterium | reverse complement strand
CACCTCAGCGCCAGGGATCCCTCGATAGCGTTCAGCATCAAAGGCTTCTAGCTCTGGCTCTACGATCGGCTCGGCTGTGCTCAAACGTGGAAGCTTGTAGATGGCTAGATCACATTCACAGATCTCTAGAGGAATAATTTGGCCTCCTTGGCGTGTCAAGCCAAACCAGACCTGAGTGGGAACAGATGCTTTCGGACTATCATTCGGTTCAATGTGGATCAAGGCTGCAACCGATTCATCCCGATTGACCGTGTGAGCATTAGTGGCAAGAGCGAGTGGATCCAGCAGCAGACTCAGACCCAGACTCCAGACCCTGATCGGGTTTAGCCAGATCCGCTTGGCCACGAGAGAATTGACGATAACCATAGGAAGTTTCCAGGGAGAAGAAAGACCCAATCCAACGCTGACGCACCAGCACCACCATCACGATCCCAAGGATCAACATACCTGATCGGAGATAATGAGCCCAGTTCAGCTGAAATCCGCCCAAGTAATGAGAGCCGATCAGTAAAGCATGGCCCCCCGCCAGGATCAGCGCAGGTACCGTGAGTTGATGGATCCGTCGCCAAGACGTCCGCCATCGTTCCATGATCCGATCGAAACTGGTTGCTGCAGCTGTCAACAAGATCAGTAAACTCAACCCACCGAACCCCAGACTGATCTGATGAGAAGGGAGCAGGAACCCAACTGTGATCAGATCCCAGTTGAAGGTGTGATTCAGCATGTGCAAGGTATGAGCCACAGCCAGCACACAGGATCCAACCCCCAAAAGTCGGCGATAAGCCAAGAGTTGGGGGCAATACCGACTGATCGGACGAGCTACCAGTGCCAGCATCAGGCCGATCAAGGCAACATGTCCGGTGTAGTCTACCATCTGACCCGTCCGCAGTAAGGTTAGACAACCGATCGTGAGTGTAATCCACCCGCCTAGTTGAAACAACTGACTCCGGCGATCGGTGCTCAGCAAGGAGGTTGACATCCCTAGCCCTAACATCGCCGGCAACGTCCCCAGACCAAAGGCAAGCATCGTCACGCCCCCGATCCACGCATTCCCAGTCGCCGCCGCCTTAATCTGAGCAGTGTAGAGAAACCCACAGGGCAAAAGCCCCCAGATCAGTCCCAAGCCAGCAGGAGTCCACCAACGGGATCGCGTCGTCAACTGTTGCATGATCTGATTCAGGTGTTGATGCCACTGCGCTTGGGCTAAGGGATGGAGAAACGGTAGGCGGGGGAGCCCCTTCGGATCAATCTGAACTAGGCCCAAACCGATCAGAAACACTCCGGTAAATAAGGTGATCCCTTGACGCAGGGGACTATCCAATCCTGCAAGATGGCCACTGGCAATCAGCACCGATCCAAGGGAACCCATGCCAGCTCCAATCAGTCCATAGCTACCCAGTCGTCCCAGATTAAGCAGGATCTGAAATCCGAGGGATCGAGTCCAATGATGTGTAGAAGCTTGCGATTGGGCTAGTGCAAAGGCTGTGACCAGTGGACCACACATGGTGCTGCAATGTCCGAAGCTCCCCACAAAGCCCAAGGCCATGACAAGCAAGCAATCAGTGATCATGGCTGATCCAGCCCCGTGCAGGCCGCAATCACGTTGATGCCTGAGGTCTGGATGGAGGTCTGAACGAAATCCTGGGCAAACATAGCTAGCGATCCAACCCACTTGGCTGCTCACAGAACCGATCGTCAATGAGTCAACGGATCTGGGTTCCCATTATAAAATGATTGAGATCCGATTGAGATCCGATTGAGATCGAGAATGCTACTTTTTGTTGGATTTGGTGAAGTAAGATTATGGCTAATGAGGTTACGGCTAAAAAAAACCGCCTGACTCTACGTCAAGCGGCGGGTGGTGTGAGGAGTGAACGGAA
>CAZONZ010000662.1:0-1888 GCA_964581005.1 uncultured bacterium | reverse complement strand
AGTGCTGCGAATTGGCCACCACCCTCGTCATCACGGTTTGATAGCGACTCATCTTACGTTGAACATCGTCATAGGCTCGCTTCACCCCGAAGATCTTCTCCCCCGTTCGTGGTGGCTCAAGGTCCAGTCCAAACTCAACATCGTTCGCTACCGAGAGCTGAGGCTATAGCTCATCCAAGATCTGATTGGCCAGATCCAGAAAACTCTCTCGATCCAGATACGACAGTTCACCCACCCATTGACCAAGCTTGATCACGTACACCTCTGAAATAACGGGTCGTTGCTGTAGATCACGAGAATAGGCTTTGATCAGGGCAAGCACCGATTGACGTTTGACAATAGCATCGTATTCAGCTCGATCTTTAGCGCGAACTCGATAGGTCAGGCCAGAGTCATCACCGATCTCCATTTCAAATTGCCGCTCCCGGATCTCTTCAACATAAAGATCCCCATTTTCATCGACAGTCTCACGCTCTTCAACAATAACGGTCACTCGTCGGGTTCGCCGGATCTGGCCAAAAAACAATGCTGCATACGGGATCTCTCGGAAGGCAAGATTGCGACGCGAGATCACCCACAGAGGCCCCCACAATAACGGATAAAACAATGAGAGGATCCCTGGCAAGAACAGCAGCACACTGAAGAAGGTACTGTCTTGAAAGAGGCGGGAGACCACGAGAAGCGCAACCCCCACCAGTACGGCGTTGATAAACCGACCTAAATTTTGGAGGGCATCACTCCAGTACTCTGAATATTGGACCCGCGTTGGCACGATCGGGACGACACAATCAACTTCTTCCGGGGTGAGTTCCAGCAACATAGGAGGCAAGGTTTTGAAGGATGGACTAACAGATCATAATCAATAGAATATAGGACATGGATTGAAGAGTGGGATCACCCGTTAAGTCAGGATCCAAACAGACGAACCCTTGATCAGAATACCCTAACCGTTGATCTGAGATGAAGGAAGAGCCAAAACACAACTGTCAAAGTGCAAGGGCTGCGATGGAGATCATCCACTTTGCCTTCTCCGGATCTGGAGGTCCTCAAATCGATCAATCTTGCGATCCAGGACTTTATGGCTCCGCATGGTTGTATCTGCTTGATCGAGCTGGGTAGACGGGCTAGGCTAGAAAAACCCTTCTTATTAACTGAGCCCTAGCTCAACTAAGGATTTCATGATCTCGGACACAACGCTTGATCAAACAGCCTCCTCGGATGCGATCGATCCAGATCTTCACTCCCCGACCTCGATTTTTGTCAAAGCGTATGACTATGCCTGGGTCTTTGATCTGCGGATCGCGCGCCAAGTGTTTGAGCAAGAGTTAGGTGGGATCATTCTGGAGCAAAACCCTTTACTGGTCCAGTTCGATCTCTATCGCATGATCTCGATGTTCGATTATGGAGCAGTTGTCTTTTTTAGCTTTCCAGAGCCAGAATGCTTGGAGATCTTGGAGAAGTTACAAGGATCCGTCACGCGCAAAAATCGGATCATTAGCGAAGATGATTTTCGCTTGCTGCTGGCTTCCCCAGAAACAAACTTCGATCGAACGGAGGAAATGCTGATCGAAGAGTTTAATCGAGATATTGCTCTGATTGTCAGTGTGATCTTAAGCCGATCGGTCTCCTTAGAGTACTACGAAGAACAAGTGGATCGAGCCTTAGCCAAGATCGAAGAAACCGTTGGGGAGCTAGCTAACCAAGGTTGGGTCTTGCTGCGGTTCCGCGATCTCACTAAACAGGTTGGGTTTGGGTTACAGGTTGATCTGGAATTATCCTATAGTGTCACTGTTCTGGATGATCCTGACATTTTATGGGATTGTGGGACCGAGATCACACGCCTTTATCGCTACCTAAAGCGAGAGTTTGACATCGAAGATCGGATCCG
>CAZONZ010000661.1:0-1889 GCA_964581005.1 uncultured bacterium | reverse complement strand
GGGCTTCCAGTCTTTGTCCAAGGGGGGGGCTGGGACTATATCCATTTGCCCACGTTTGGGTATTTGCTGGGGTTTTTACCTGCTGCTTGGTTTTGCGGCAGTTTGTCCTTTCCCCGGATCCGCCATGCTCCCGATCCCCCTCGCCGCCGCTCTCGCCGCTCCCACTCCAAACGGGCACCTCGACCTCGATCCCCCCAATTCGCTCCTGTGACGCTGCGACATCTGAATCTGGCTGGGTTACTTGGCTTAGGGATCATTCACCTTGTCGGCGTGATCTATATTATCTTTCAACAAGCCTGGAGCAGTCAGCTTTGGCAGGTGATTGGTCTCTACTCGCTCTATCCTCTGCCAGGGCAGATCGTGGTAACGGGGGCAGTGGCGACTGTGGCCTTAGTGTTTCGCCGCCTCAGTTTTTACTAACTCACGCTTGGGCAAACGGGTGATCAACAGGAGCTAGTCCATTCATGCCCACAGATCGATCTTGCGCGGAGTTACTCAAGTTACATCATTGAAGGGTAGGGCAGAATAAAAGAGCACACGGATTGAGTTCAAAGTACAATGATCGCTGTTCTCGGATCCCACTCATTTGACTCCTCTGATCCGCATCACCCAGGGTGGATACCTCAAGCTTCAGGCTCAAGCCATCTGGTGAACCTCCTTCACATTCAATATCCTGAAGGGAGGCTAGATCCCACAATCCTGGTGATCTCTGGTCGGTTAGATGCATCAAGGGCTGTAGCGTTGCGGGCCGATATTCCCGTCACGGTTTTCCAAGGTGATCTGATTCTGGATCTTGCAGAGGTCTGGTTTATGGATAGTCAGGGGGTGGCTCTCCTGATCTCGTTGCGCAAATCTTGCCTGGAGCGGGGAAAGCGTTTGGTTCTCTGCCAGATTCAAGAACAGCCGTTTCGAGTCCTGCAGATCTGTGCCTTAGATTCTCTGTTTAGCATGTATTCTTCTGTAACGAAAGCACTTCGTTTCCTGGATCAAAACCATGTCAACTGAAATTCCGCCCTTTTGGCAACAGCAGGCAGAGTTGCTTGATCTTCAGGCTGATCAGCATCTTCAAACTCGTGCGCGGCCTCCACTGGATCACCGTTTCATGACCTATTGTGTGAAACAAGAGGGAGATGCCAGTGAATTAATCCTCCATTTAGAGATTGAATCACATGTTTGGAAGCTGATCCGGCGAGAAGGGGTGGGGATCAGCTGGGAGATTTACAGCCCCGATCACGTTATTTCCTATACGACAAATTCTCAAATTGAAAACCGTCTGGATCGGGAGATTCTGGACTTTCGGGCACGGTTATTGGCGAGTGAGCAATGGGAAGAAAAGATCACCCAACGTCTTTCATTATTACGGCGACAATTGTGGCAATGGCCAGCTCAGCAGATCCTGAAGCTTTATTGGATTGAGTGGGAAGGTTTCAAACAACGGGAAGAACGCGGCTGGGCTACCTCAATTACACCTGATGCTGAAGGGTTTGTAACCCTCTGGCAAGGATCAATGTCGATCGCCATTCAACTGGATCAAACCCATCATTTTATTAAACGCTATCAATTTCATCGCTTGAAGGATCTGCCTCAAGAATTGATCGTTCAGCGCCACTTAACGATCCGAGGTCTGATCTGGCAAAAACAACTCTACGCAGAAGTTCCAGGTGAAATCTTACGGATTCCCATTGGTCTGGAACCTATCCATTGGATCGTAAACGCATTCAAATCGACCTCAACCGTTTCTGCCGATCCATTCGATCTTGAAGAGGCCAGCATGTTTTTTATGCAGGTTTAGAACGTCACAGTAAAGATCTTGACGGTAGATCCGATCGATCCAATCCTGGATGAAGATCTTAAAACCTCTGGATCATGGTAACGGATAGCAGACCTAC
>CAZONZ010000660.1:0-1895 GCA_964581005.1 uncultured bacterium | reverse complement strand
AAGGCATCGGAGATCGCCACAATTCGATCAAACTTCTCCTGCATGGCCTTAGGCACATTCTCTGATTTTTCAGTTTTAGCCATCTCTAGCCCCCCATCGTCTCCTAAATCCGTGAGTTTCAGATCCTATGCAATCCTATGCAGATAGATCCAATCTAATGCAACTGGATGCTACTGAGCAGATCTGGCAGAACCGATCGGGGTGTACTGGATCGAGAAATAAATGCCATTCTCCTGCCAGGTATCCACTCGGCTTCTGGGCGCACGAGTCAATGGGATCCCCCAATCTACGCGAGCGGTGAGGGAGTCTTGGTGTTGCCAGCGTAACCCCACTCCTACAGCAGCCAGGGTATTGGGATCGTCAGACGGAACCAGTTCAGTTCTAGGATGATTCCAAGCAGTCCCTGCCTCCAGGAACGGGGTGATGTGCAGAACTCTATCTCGATCGGGGTTGCGATAGAGCGGCAGCCGGACCTCAACCGATCCAAACACACCATTGTCTTTGACGAGAGCATCCTGCCGAAACCCGCGCACACTCTCGATCCCACCGAGTCCAAACTGTTCCAGTGACAATAGGGATCGATCCGAGAACTGCAGGTTTGAGCGGATCAGGAGCAGGGTGTCTGGAGCCATCAGCCGCACCCATTGAAACTGACCATTCCAGGCGAAAAAACGACCATCAGGACCGATCGAGTGGGTGGTTGCATCCAGAGCATTGAGTCCCAGACTAAATTGGGATCGACCGGAAAAGACCTCCCTGGGCCGCCGGAGCGTAAAATCCTGAAACCAACGCAGCGCGACAACCCGTGCCCGTCCATCTGAACCTGTCCCCTCTAGCCCAAAGGGAACGCCTAAAAGGGTGGTTTGAGTCTCTTGAATGCTGCCACTGAATCCAAAGGCAAGTTCTTCGCCGGGATCCGACCTGAGCGGTTGACGGTAGGTGAGTTCGTAGCTTTCCGCTGGAGAGGTAATGTCAAGAACATCAAACGGCTCTTCGATGATCTGGTTGGCACTGGTGGTGTAGCTAAAGCTGATCTCGCCATTCCGGGCATTGATGGGGTAGGTATAGGAGGTTTCGAGTCTGTCGCTGCCATCCGTATTCGTGTACGTCAACCTGAGCTGATCCCCTTGCCCCATCAGATTGGCTTCTTCAATCACGACCTCCCGTTGCAGAGATCCCACACTAGCAGATCGACCATTGTCTAGGATGAAACGAGTTCGGAAGCTTGGGGCTTCGGTCAAGGTCACCACGAGCCGACTGGTTCCAGGACCTGTGCCTGCGGAGAGTTCTGCCTGAAGCGTCTCGATCAGGGGATTGAGCCGAAGGTTCTGCAACGCATTCAAGAGCTGATTGACATTGAGAGGGGTTTGAGCTGCTAACCTCAACCGATCCTGCACATAGCTGGGTTGGAGCCGCTCAAGTCCTTGGATCTCAACCGTTTCCAGCTCCCCTTCAATCACCTGGATCGTAATGGATCCATCAATCAGCGATTGGGGTGGGATCAAGGCTCCAGAGGTGATATAGCCCTGCTCAACGTAAAACTCGGTCACTGCTGATCGAGCTTGTAACAATTCAGTAAAGCTCAGGGGTCGATCTCGAAACGGTTCTGTCACAGCCGCCAATTCCGCTGCACTAAAGATCGTGCTACCCACCACTTCAAACTGATGGACCCGGATGGTGGCAGGGATCTGAGGCGGTTGGAGCATCAGGGTTGGGGTTGGGGTTGGAACTTGAAGTAAGGGATCTTGATCGTTGGCTGGAGTTTGTTCCGGATCATCCCAGAGTAAAGCCGGATCTTCAGGCCGATCGCGGAGAGGTTCAGACGGGGAAGTGCGGAGGATTTGGGGACACGTTGGCAGACTGATCAGAACGAAACTGAGCCCAACGGCAACGGC
>CAZONZ010000659.1:0-1900 GCA_964581005.1 uncultured bacterium | reverse complement strand
TCAAGAGATCAAATGTGAGAGGGTCGTGATCCGGCTTGCACTCTAGGAGAACGATGGAAGCTGAAGGCCCTTGAAGGATCTCACGCTTCAAATCGGACTGCTATATCAGCCACAGCAGCCACCAAGCTGGCAATCACCACAGGAGCCGTTGCCGCCCGCAAGATCCGCTGTCCAAGTGAGATCAACTGGGCTCCATGCTCAACTCCCATCTGGATCTCAGAATCAGTCCATCCCCCCTCTGGACCCACTGCAACTGCGATTGATCGGCTGAACATACTCCTCTGAGATGAATGCACTGGATCTCTTCGAGGGCTTGCAAGATCTCGCTGCAGCACAGTTAGTAAATGGGGGGCTTCCCGACGAGCCACAGCTAAGAGAATGGGTCTTGCTTCGATCTGTTGCAGCCACGTAGATAAAAGCTGAGGAGAATGGATCTGAGGCCAACGCAAGCGCTCACACTGTTCAGTGGCCTCCTGTGCGATCTTTGACCAGCGCTGCAGCTTACCGGATCCTGGCTGAACAATCGTTCGTTCTGTTAACAATGGTGTGATCTGAGCTACTCCTAATTCAGTCAACATCCGGATCAGATCATCAAACCCACTCCCTTTCATCACTGCAATCCCCAAATGAAGATCAATGCCTAACTCGGTTTCAGTCGGATCCAACACCTGTTTAATCAAAGCACCTTCCGAGTGGAGTTGTGCCAGCCAGAGATGATCCAAGCCATCCAAGATCAAGAACGGATCCCCACTCTGTAGGCGTCGAACCCGTTCTAAATAATGGCGTTGTTCAGGAGTTAATCGGATCTGCAGACCCATCGGATCCTGATGATGACGGTCAGCCTCGATCTGCTCTGGTGCAATGGCAATCCGAGCCAAACGGGTTATTCGGTTCGCACATTCAGGCAACACCATTCCTGTCGTTTCCATAGGGCTGACACGATCCAATCATTAGCTTCCAGCGTTTCGGCCACAAACTTAGCTTGATCTACCAAAATCCCACTTAAAATCAACCAACCTTGTTCTTTCACCACTAACTTAAATTCTGGGATCATATCCAGGATCGTATCGGCCAGAATGTTGCACACCAGCCCATCCACCATTTCTGAAATATCTTCTAAGCTTCCTTGTTTGACCTCTACAATCTCGGCTGAGATCTCATTCAGATCCCGGTTGTAGGCAGCTGCTTTCACGGCTAGCGGATCGGTGTCCACTGCAAAGATCTTTCCTGCTCCTAAGAGTGCGGCGGCAACCGATAAGATTCCCGATCCGGATCCCACATCGGCCAGCTTCAGAACTGAGGGATCGGAATTTCCCCAGGTTGTATCTAAGCGCATTTCTAGAGCTTCCAAACACAGTTGCGTTGTTGGATGAACACCTGTTCCAAAAGCCATACCGGGATCCATCCGCAGTAATTTCCGTTTGGGGTGGTCCGGAGGTTCAAGCCAAGCTGGACAGATCAGGAGCCGATCACCGACTTCCTGCGGTTGCCAGTGAGACTTCCAACTCGTGGACCAATCTTCCGCATCCATCCGCTCCCAGCGCAGCTTCGGTGCAGGCTGCCCCATGACAAGAGCATCTTGGCGGATCTTTAAGGATAGAGCGGCCAGATCCAGTAAGCGCACCTCCGATAGAGGCATGTAGGCATGGATCATGAGCTGATCGTCATACGCCTCGCTGGTGATCCCTTGGGAGCCAAAGGTTTCCAGCCGCCAGAAAACAATATCTTCCTGTTCAGGTTTGACAATCAACGACAGATCCCACCAGGCACTGTTGAGCCCATTCTCAGTTGGCACGCGATCAGGATCATGGAGATCAGGAGAAGAGGTCACGAGATCAGGAGACGACGAATGCACGCTGAATCAAGTTCCTTACGAGGATGGAGAGAACACCTTAACGAC
>CAZONZ010000658.1:0-1902 GCA_964581005.1 uncultured bacterium | reverse complement strand
CCCTTTGAACATTGGAGTGATGACTGAGAGGTGGCCTCGATCCATGCCAGAAATTGTGATTCATGATAATGTTGCCCTTCACTATCAATGTGTTGGCGAAGGCCAGGATCTCGTCATGATCCACGGTCTAGGGGCAAATCTAGCGTTTTGGTATCCCGGCATTGCCGCTACCCTGGCGGAGCAGTACCGGATCATTGTTTATGACCTGCGTGGACATGGCCGAAGTGCAATGACTCGATCCGGTTACACCATGCCCCAATTGGCCCACGATCTAGAAGGGCTGTTGACCGAATTAGGGGTAAATCAAGCTCACGTCGTGGGGCATAGCTTTGGGGCAGGGGTTGCGATGCACTACGCCGTCTATCACCCGGATCGTGTCAAAACCTTAACCCTAGCAGATGCTCAAATCCGGTGTTTGCAATCACTGGTGCGGCTGCGGGACTGGCCCCACTGGAATCTGTGGAAACAGCAATTGGAGGAGCAAAACATCCCACTGCCTTCTGAAGATGAAGTGATCAATTTTGAGATGCTCTCGCGCTTAAGCCGGGTCTACGATCGGGCTGCCGATGCTGATCTGGGAGCCCGCAAACGGAATCTCAGTGTCAGACGCCGTCAACTGGGTCGTCGCTCCCTGGCCCGTTGGGATCAATTGCTGGATGAAACTGAAGCACGGCAAGAATTCAACAATCCAGAACGGATTACGCCGGCGGATATTCAAGCTTTAGACATGCCCATCTTGGCGATCTATGGTGAATATTCTCACTGCTTGCAATCGTGTCGAGGCTTGAAGAAACTGATCCCTCATGCAGAGGTTGCGATCATCCCCAAAGTGGGCCACTTTCACCCAGTGGTACGGCCCCGCCTGTTTCTGCATATCCTGCGACAGTTTCTGGCTCATCAGACAGGACTCGATCCGGCTCCTGATCCGACTTTGCTGGATACTGACTTGTTGATCTATTCACTCCCTTCCTAACGGCTATGGTGACGGATCCCTCGGATCAACTCTCTTCCTCAAGTTCACCTCTGGGTCAAGTCGCTATCGTGACCGGAGGCAGCAGTGGGATCGGTCAAGCAACCTGTCTAGAATTGGCGCGGCAGGGCTTTCGGGTGGTAGTGGTGGGGACTAACCCTGATCGGATCAGCCAAACCTTGCACCAGATTGATGCAGCCACTAACTCCGATCAACAAGCTAGTTGGAAGGGACCATCGGTTCTCCATCACCCCGATCATTTGGGCTTAAAGCTTGATGTGACCCAGGCAGAGGATATGCAGGAGATGGCTGAGCGTACCGTCGAACGCTTCGGTCGGATCGATATTTTGATGGCGAGTGCTGGGTTAGCCAAAACCACGCGACCTGACAACATCCCGTATTCCACTCCCGATCTACCGCTGGAGCTGTGGCAAAAGGTGATCAATATCAATCTAACCGGGACATTTTTGAGCAATCGAGCGGTGTTGCCCACCATGCTGGCCCAAAAGTCCGGCCATATTTTGAATGTGGCTTCGTCAACAGGCATGTATGGATTGCGGGGGACTCCGTTTGCAGCAGCCTACTGTGCTTCTAAGTTTGCTGTGGTAGGGCTGTCGGAGTCATTGGCCGAAGAAGTGGAGTCGTTCGGGATCCGAGTTCAGGTCTTCTTTCCAGGGCATGTGGAAACCCCTATGACGGCAGGAACCAACCTCTCGAATCGTTATAAGGGCTGGACGATGGAACTTGATCACTTAGCTCAGGCGGTGGTGCAGCTGCTGCAGTGGCCGTTTGACAGTGTGATCGTTCACCCTTGTTTGTTACCCTTTTGCAACCCAGTTGGCCAAAAAACCCTATGATGATTGGGGTTTGTCGATCGCCCTTCGATCAGCGACCAGAATCTTGATTGACTTGAGGTTCTTGAGGTTCTTAAG
>CAZONZ010000657.1:0-1902 GCA_964581005.1 uncultured bacterium | reverse complement strand
CCCTTTGAACATTGGAGTGATGACTGAGAGGTGGCCTCGATCCATGCCAGAAATTCTGATTCATGATAACGTTGCCCTCCACTATCAAAGTGTTGGCGAAGGCCAGGATCTTGTTATGATCCATGGTCTAGGAGCAAATCTAGCGTTTTGGTATCCCGGCATCGCTGCCAAACTGGCGCAGCAGTACCGGATCATTGCTTACGATCTGCGGGGACATGGCCGGAGTGCGATCACCCGATCGGGTTACACCATGCCCCAACTGGCCAAAGATCTGGAAGGGCTGTTGACCGAGTTAGGAGTGAATCAAGCCCATGTCGTAGGGCATAGCTTTGGAGCCGGGGTGGCCATGCACTATGCTGTCTACCATCCGGATCGGGTGAAAACCTTAACGCTAGCGGATGCTCAAGTGCGCTGTTTGCAATCGCTGGTGCGGCTCCGCGACTGGCCCCACTGGTATCTGTGGAAGCGGCAATTGGAGGAGCAGAATATCCCGCTGCCCTCCGAAGATGAAGTGATCAATTTTGAGATGCTCTCACGGCTCAGCCGAGTTTATGACCGGGCTGCTGACGCCGATCTGGGAGCCCGCAAACGCAATCTGAGTGTCAAACGCCGCCAACTCGGTCGTCGCTCCTTGGCCCGTTGGGATCAATTGCTGAACGAAACGGAAGCACGGCAAGAATTCAGCAACCCTGAGCGGATCACACAGATGGATATTCAAGCTTTAGATATGCCCATCCTGGCGATCTATGGAGAATATTCCCATTGTTTGCAATCCTGTCGGGGCTTGAAGAAGCTGCTCCCCCATGCGGAAGTGGCGATCATTCCTAAAGTGGGTCACTTTCACCCCGTTGTGCGGCCCCGCCTGTTCTTGCATATCCTTCAAGAGTTCCTAGCCCGTCAGACCGGCCTCGATCCGGCTCCAGATCCAACTCTGCTGGATACCGACTTACTGATCTACTCACTTCCCTCCTAACAGCTATGGCGACGGATCACTCCGATCAAACCCCTTCTTCAGCCTCTGCTCTGAGTCCAGTCGCGATCGTGACCGGGGGCAGCAGTGGGATCGGCCAAGCAACTTGTGTAGAACTGGCACGGCAAGGCTTTCGGGTCGTGGTGGTTGGGACCAACCCCGATCGGATCAGCCAAACCTTGCACCAGATTGATGCGGCCACTGACTCGAATCGACAGGCTAGCTGGGAGGGACACTCAGTCCTCAATCACCCCGATCATTTGGGGCTAAAGCTTGATGTGACCCAGGCAGAGGATATGCAGGAGATGGCTGAGCGTACCGTCGAACGTTTCGGTCGGATCGATATCTTGATGGCCAGTGCTGGGTTAGCCAAGACCACGCGCCCCGACAATATCCCGTATTCCACTCCTGATCTGCCGCTAGAGCTGTGGCAAAAGGTGATCGATATCAACCTGACAGGGATGTTTCTGAGCAATCAAGCGGTGCTGCCCACCATGCTCACCCAAAAATCAGGCCACATTTTGAATGTCGCTTCCTCAACAGGCATGTATGGGCTGCGGGGGACTCCCTTTGCAGCAGCGTACTGCGCTTCCAAGTTCGGTGTGGTGGGTTTGTCGGAGTCGTTGGCAGAAGAAGTGGAATCGTTTGGGATCCGGGTTCAGGTGTTCTTTCCGGGGCATGTGGAAACCCCCATGACGGCAGGCACCAATCTCTCGAATCGTTATAAGGGCTGGACGATGGAAATTGATCACTTAGCTCAGGCGGTGGTGCAGCTGCTGCAGTGGCCATTTGATAGCGTGATCGTTCATCCTTGTTTGTTACCCTTTTGCAACCCAGTTAGCCAAAAAACCCTATGATGATTGGGGTTTGTCGATCACCCTTCGATCAGCGACCAGAATCTTGATTGACTTGAGGTTCTTGAGGTTCTTAAG
>CAZONZ010000656.1:0-1903 GCA_964581005.1 uncultured bacterium | reverse complement strand
GTGACAGCGACCAACTCGCTAGTCCTGCTGTCCCTTACTGCTGATCAGGTGAGCCCCAGACTTAGCCTTGTATTTCTCCAGAGACTCTACGCTGCCCTGCATCAAGGCCCATGCTGCTGCCATGCTCTGCTGAGCCACTGAGGTTGCCACCGTTGGCTTGTATGTGCTGGATTGTGTGCTCATGATCACTCCCATGCTATGCCTGTAGTTTCGGGAATGGTTCTAGCTCGAAGAAACTAGGTGTACCCTCCTCATCAAGAGTATCACACTTGAGCTGGAACGCTTCATATGCCTGGCATAGAGATGCCTTGATCTGGTCCCGAGTCTCCCGTAACCACAGCCGGTGGTAGGCTCGTCTCCAGCTATCCGGGTTGCCCTTGGGGATCACGTTGATATTAAAGACAGCCAGCGTCTTCCCTCCCGAGTTGAGACTGTAGGGTAGAGAGACAAACAAGCTTTCCCTAAAGTGATCTCTCATATAACGCCGCCACTCCTCAACCTGAGCATTCGGAACCTGCTGAGGAAAAGGGGGTAGATCATCTTTGAAAACAGCAGATCCTTCATAGGTTAAGTATGCAGTTGGAGCACCAGGCAGGATCATAGAGCTTGAGTAGACCGGAACCCAGAAACCAAAGTGATTGGTCTCACCTCTAGTTTCTGCCACAACCACTAAAACCTTAGAGTGTTGTTCTCTTACGTGTCGCCATAGATGATCTCCTCTCTCCTTATTCTGCTTTCCGTCAGCATGATCCATAAAGAAAGGAGAATTTAGGTATTGAGGATCCATAGGCAACATGAAGTTTGCCCAGTATGAGCAGTTCTCAATCTTTGGTCCCAGTAGCCGACAAGTGGCTTGGGCCGCAGACTCCAGCGCTCCCGACAAGATTTTACTGGCGATCTGGTGTGCTTGACGACGAAGATCCTCTCGTTCAGCATCATCCGCTGCCAAAGCTAAAGATCTACGCGCACGATTGAGAACGACACCCCGCATCAAATCAGACTCTAATAAGGTATGTGAGAGACCCGTAGGGGGATGCAAAACATAGTCAACGAGAGCTGACCTTCTCCAGATCCATAATCGGATCTGCTGATAGCGTTTATCATTACCGAGATCCTGATATGCCTCTTTCAACTTCGCAGCGAAAGACTTGATATCCATATACTGTAAATTTGACTCGTATCTGAGCCGATCTATTCTGTCATTAACTTGTTCAGGATCTTCTAGACCTACACCAGGCTGCAGGAAGCGTATACAGGCATAACTGAGACGATCTTTATAGCGAAAATTTTTCCAAAGAGACTGCAAGGGAAACTGAAAAGTGAATCCGTGAGACCTCACCTTTACGGAGTCTTCCTGACTGGATCCGGCCCTATCGCTCCAGGCTGGCTTCTTATTGGGGAAGAGCTTCCCCAGCTGTTTCTGGATAGGGTCCAGATCGTAGGTGCCGAGAGGACTGGAGCTCATACCTGTAACCGTCAGCTTCTGGCTAAACGCATTCCATTATCCACCAGATCTGTATATCTGCCCATCGCCCCCCTCAGTGCCACTGTGGCCCGTTCGCGACAGTGGCGACTTGTTGCAAGCGATCCATGACGAAGTCCTCGCCCGCCTCCTCGATCTCAACCAACAACGCCATCAACAGGAGATCATTGGGGGATCCAAAGCCAAACCCAAAAGCAAGCCCAAGGGATCCTCTCGCAACACAAAGCAGGCCGAGATCCCTGGCTTAGACTAGGATCATCAAGCGGGCCAGAAGCAGAGCACACCATGATCACGTTGACCGCAACTTACAAGGATGGGCAGATCACACCTGATCAACCCTTGCCGGGTAGTCTGGAAGGGAAAAGAATTCAGATCTTCCTGCAAGAGATCAAGCCAGATCAACACAAACGCCGCACCAAG
>CAZONZ010000655.1:0-1908 GCA_964581005.1 uncultured bacterium | reverse complement strand
TTTTTTTGTTGTTGTTGTAGTTGTCTTTTGATTATTCGGTTTGGTTGTTGTTGGCGTTGGTGTTGGGCTTGGCGTTGGCGTAGTGGTTGTTGCAGGCGTTGGGCTTGGCGTTAAAGCTGGAGTGGGTAAGATCACCCCATCCGGAAGATCCACAGGGATCTGAAGCTCATCATTCAGATAGTCTTCAACCTGATCAGGAGAGATACCTTGAAATCCGATTGCGTACAAAACGGCAGCATCCTCAAGATCATTGAACACCAAGTCGTCATCAAAGTCCGATTGAGCTATGGCATTAGCCAGATCAGATACATCTGCTGCTGTAACTTGGATTCCTAGAACCTCTCTAGTAAAGTCCTCAATATCATCAGGTGTAATCCCCTGAGAAAGGGCAAAAGCAATGGCAGCATCCTCACGACTGGCTTGATCCAGAGTGCCATCATAGAAGAGCCTCACATCAGTAGACAGGTTTTCTGAGTCTGTTGGAGAGAAAACCAGGGGAGCCTCAGAAGCACACCCCCCTTGAATCCAGACCGCTAGGATTAGACAAAAGATCCAGAAACGCCGGATAATCATTGATCCAATCTTGATCAAGATTTGCATACGTGTTTCCTCCTTTCCGAGAAAACGGGATGAGAGTTAACTTTAGTTATCATCTCACGATTGCTCTTCAGTGATCCAGCAGCGTATTCAAATTCATGTATCACCAGACACTAACCTCGGTCATACCTTTAGGGGAGCTCAACGGAGGTTGGTTTCGATACATGGGTCAAGCCCCAGCCTAGCTTCTCCCGCAAGATCCGGAAAAATTCATACCGTTGCAGCCGGATCAGATCTACATTAAAGATCGATCGGCAAACCACAATCTGATCCTCTTCGGTGATATAGCAGCCTGCATTGCCATCGACCACTAAGACAAGAGGACGCTGATAGACCGGATTGATCACCACTCGTTGGGAATCCTCAAACACTAAAGCTCGTGAGGCCAAGGAATGAGGACAGATCGGGATCAATTGCATCACCGAGACTCCAGGAGTGACCACTGGCCCCCCTGCCGAGAGCGCGTAGGCTGTTGATCCGGTGGGAGTGGCAAGAATCACGCCATCAGCAGCAACATCCAACGGCGAGTGTTCACCGATCGCAACCTCAAAGTGGCACATACTGGTCAAAGGTTCTCGATGCACCACCAGTTCATTCAACGACAGCACTTCCCAATAGAGAATCCCCCCTCTCCAGACTTGCACCAACATCATGCTGCGGCGATCAAGAGTGTAGTGCCCACCCACAACGGCGGTGACGGCTTCTTCTAAGGCTGATAAATACGTTTCGGTCAAAAATCCCAGATGACCTGTATTGATCGCTAAGAGAGGGATCCCATGCGGGGCCAGCTGGCGGGCTGCTGCCAACACTGTTCCGTCTCCGCCTAAAACAACAGCAAACTTCATCTGATCGTCAAATCCTGGTGGAGCTAACCGATCAATGACGGTATGACAGATCGGGCTGTCTGGGCGAGCAAAGCCAAGGATCCCGCCCCAACCTGGAGCTGCATGCACAGCCCAATCGCGTTCCTCAAACCATTGGATCAAGGTATCCCTGGCTCGATGCGCTGCAGGTTTAGCATCATTAAAAATGATCCCAGCTTTGGGCTTCATCATGTTGGCGTGTGACAAACCGAGAAGGGAACAACCCATCCCACGACTCTAGCAGAATTGAGGCAGCTCCTGGAAGCTTAAGAGGCATTGGGGCGTTGGCTTTCCCTTGCACGATCATGTAATCTAGCCCTCACCCCTCTGGATCAGCCTAAACTTACGCAAATCTCTTGATCTGGGTATAATTGTATCGCATGACTTGTCAGGATCTAAAATCTGAGGAAGTGTTCTCAATCTGGAAACTGAAAGCACAAGGAAGGCA
>CAZONZ010000654.1:0-1908 GCA_964581005.1 uncultured bacterium | reverse complement strand
CTTGAAGCAGCTACCCATGACCTTGGAGGGCCACGCCACCCCGGATCCCTGAGATTAGACTCTAGGAGTGGACCTATTCCAAAAAGATGCGAACTCAAAAAGGACACCTTGCCAGCAGCATGATCCCGAATCCCTAAGATCCTGGATCCCGATCTGATCTCGGTCCATGCTTAGGTGGGTGCTGTGACAAAGGTGTCCCTGAGAGCGTGAGGGGGTTGGGATCCCCTTAAGGAGCTAGAGCGTGACCCCGGAGGAGGCTACCCAGCGTTTTCGCGGTGATCTTAAATTGTGTCCAGGGATCCATGGGTACAACCGTTTTGTAAAGATAACTGTCGAACGTCATCTTCTGGACATCTTGATCCGCACACATTTCCACGAAGGCTTCGCGTGAGGCATTGGATCGGTAGAACACACGCTGCAACAGATCCAGGACAAAGTAGGTCATCCCATACTGCCGATCCCAGCGCTTGATGTAGGCTTTCAAGTCCGCTTCCGTGGGGATCTTCTGGCCCTGTTCTGAGCGTTCGACGATCGTTTCGGCACACATCCGGCCTGACTTCGCCGCAAAATAGATCCCTTCGCCAGAGGACTTGGTAACATAGCCTGCCGCATCTCCGACCAAGGCCGCTCGACCCACCACCCGCCGAGGTCTGGGATGTTCTGGGATCGGATGGGCTTCGATCTTGAGCACCTTGCCACCCCGGATCTTATCGATCGCACGGTGACGGATCCCGGCCTGAAGCTTCTGGATATCGGCTTGGTGAACATGCATCGTCCCTGTCCCGACGGCCACATGATCGGACTTGGGGAACACCCAGGCATAGAAGTCGGTGGAGACATCATCGCCTACATACATTTCCGCCAGATCCTCGTAGTACGCCATCTTGTCATCGGGGATCCGGATCCGCTCCTGGAAGGCAATCGCATAGTTGTAATCGCCTGCATCGATCGAGGCCGCCACTTTGGAATGGGCTCCATCCGCCCCGATCACGACATCCACTTCGAGGGAGGCAGGTTGACCGACCTTGCCGTGGGTAAAGTCGTTGTATTCGATCACATAAGGCTGATTCAGCTGGGCCGGATTGTCCGGTTGCCGCACATGCATGACTTTGCCATTGATCAGTTTGGCTCCCAGATCGCTAGCCCGTTGGCGCAGGAAACCATCCAGGATCTCGCGGCGGCACATGCCAATATATTCATCCTGGTTGTTGAGATGGATATCCACCTCGTAGTTTGAGGGTGAGATCATCTTCATATTACGGACTTTGCGATCGATGATCTCAGGGGGCAGCTCGAATTCACTCACCATGCAAAGTGGGATCGCGCCGCCACAGGGTTTGGCGTTGTCCAGCTTTCGCTCGAATAGGTAGGTCTCGATCCCTGCTTTGGCTAGGACTTCTGCGGCTGAGGATCCCGCTGGACCTCCCCCCACCACAGCAACTCGTAACGTCAAGGGTCTTTCTCCTTCTGCAAATGTCGCAAGATTAATCAACCTAAACCATGCTCCCGACCGGATCGGTTGGGCTGGATGATGCGCTTCGACCTGGCTGATCGCGGCTAGTTTAGGCTAGCTGGACCGTCTGGCAAGCTGCAGGCATCGTATCACAAGGTTATGAAACCGTTGCGTTCTGTGACAATCTGTTGCGATCTGCTGCGGGCGTTGCGAGTTGCTGCAGTCTAAACGGGTCACGATTTGGAGGACGGATCCTGATACTCAACGCTATAACGAACGATCGGGCCTAGATTCAAGGACTCACTCAGTAAACAGGCCAACCGATACGCCTGATAGTGGATCGTTTCGTGTTTGGTGCCAATCAGCATAAATACACTCATCAACTCAACTTTGTAACAAAATTTTAACAAATTAGGCACCCTCCAGCAAGGATGTCTGAGATGGTCCTGACCAAA
>CAZONZ010000653.1:0-1912 GCA_964581005.1 uncultured bacterium | reverse complement strand
GATAGGTTACGCCAAACCCGCCTCGGCCCAGGGGATAGTCGATCCGGTAATCTTCACCTCTTAAAAAGGTGCCCGGTGACAAAACATCCCGCAGCATCGTCTGGACAAAAACCCCGCACTGAGGGCAAGTTGCTGCATCGGGCTGGAGCTGATTGTAACCGCAAACGAGACACCGCATGGTGGTAGTCCTAGATTGAAGCGTGAGCAACAAGGGGAAGTGTGGATCGTCGATGGATTCCATCAGATTGCCTATGGTTTAACCCGATCACTATCCACCGCGCAACTCCAGCTCAGGATCACCTCCATTCCAACCCATCGCCATCAACCGAAAGGGCCGCGCAGATCCGCTTGAGATAAATTATGAGTAGTCGCCCTATCAACAGAAGGACGGGTAAGGATGACAACACCGCCATATCAATTACTGATCTCCAAGCCTGATAGTGTCATTGAAGATTTTGTCCTCTATCTGGCCGTGATCCGGGTTGGTCGTGCTCCAGATAACCACATTGTCATCGCCGATCAGGGGGTAGGCCGTCATCATGCTGAAATCAGAGCCCAGTATGATCACTATACGCTCCACGACTTGGAGAGTAAAAATGGTACCTATGTGAACGGATCTAAACTAACAGCTCAAACCCCGTATCGGTTAGAGGTGGGTGATGTGATCCAAATCGGGGCAACGCAACTGAAGTTCACAATGCCTCAGGACTCGAAACCCAGTCCAACTCCTAATATCGCTCCAGCCCTCTTGGAAGGGACTCTTCATTCCTCTCCAGGACAACCCATTGAAGCGATCATCAGCCAACAACTGGATCTACGGGGCCAGAAGAGTGTCACCGTGGGGCGTGATCCAGCTAATGGTATTGTGATCAATCATCCAGGGGTTTCCCGGTTTCATACCCAGATCAAACAGAATCAGGAGGTGATCTCCATTCGAGATCTGGGATCAACCAATGGCACATTTGTCAATGGAGCAGCTATTCTTTCCGAACAAGTCCTGGAACCCGGCGATACCATTCGGATCGGTCCAGTTCAGCTTATGTTAGAAGTGAATCTAACCTTCCACTATGTCAATGAACAAGGCAATCTCCGCTTAGATGCCCTGCACCTGCAAAAGATCGTCAGCAAAGGGATCAACTTACTGAATGATATTTCTCTATCGATCTACCCCCGTGAATTTATTGTAATTGCAGGGGTGAGTGGTGGTGGTAAGTCTACCCTTTTGGATGCGTTGAGTGGATTTCGACCTGCTACTGATGGTCAGGTTTTAATCAATGGTACGGATCTTTATACTCATTTTGATGCCTATCGATCCGAAGTGGGCTATGTTCCCCAAAAAGATATTGTTCATTCTGAGCTTTCAGTGGAGCAAGCCCTATTATATGCAGCTGAACTCCGGATGCCTGCAGATACGTCCGAAAAAGAGCGCCAGCAGCGCCTGGATCAAGTGCTTCAAGATTTAGGCTTAACCCATCGACGCCAAGTTCCGATCAAAAATCTAAGTGGAGGACAACTGAAACGAGTCTCAATGGGGGTGGAACTGATCACCAAACCCAGCTTATTTTTTCTAGATGAAGCGACATCAGGCTTAGATCCAGGGACTGAAGCTGACATTATGCAACTGCTGCGAAAGCTTGCTGATCAAGGCAGCACGATTGTATTGATTACCCACGCAACTGAAAATGTCACGCTTGCGAATCAAGTTGTCTTCCTAGGAGCAGGGGGAAGAGTTGCTTATTTTGGACCTCCGAAGAAGGCCGTTGAGTATTTTGAGGTGGCTAAGTTTAGCGAGATTTATCACAAGGTTGAACGAGAAGGATCCCCACAAGAATGGCAGCAACGCTATCTCGATTCACCCTACTACCAAGCTTATGTTGCTCAGCGCCAAGGAGAACTCGATCGATCTAAATCT
>CAZONZ010000652.1:0-1913 GCA_964581005.1 uncultured bacterium | reverse complement strand
TCGGCTTGTCCATCATGGATTGTTTCGATCGCCGAGTGCATCTGTCGTGATCTATTCATCATGCGTCCACATCCGTAAGATCTTGACAGTTCTCTCTGACTCGATCACCTCATAAACCAGACGAGGTTGACTGTTAATCAGTTGTTTAGAATACAAGCTAAGCCCTGTCCGATGCCGAGATCATGCAACCTCTATCCCTATCCGGTTACTTTGATGGCCAACAGATCCATCTAGATGAACCGCCCCCTTTACAGCCCAACACTCGCCTGATCATTACGATCCTCCCACTCCCCGATCCCGCAGATCAGTGGCCACAGCTAGCCGCTCAATCGTTAGCCGCTGCCTATGATCCTGAAGAAGAAGAGTATCCTCTCACCTCAATCAAGAGAACAAACCCTGACTATGAAGGAAGCTGAAATCATCCTGGTCACTCTGCCCCAAGCAAATGGAGAGAGCAAACGACGACCAGCTGTTGTGCTTCGATCCATGCCCACCTACCAGGATTGGCTCGTCTGTGGCGTGAGCACCCAACTCCATCAAGCGATCCAGGGGTTTGACGACATCATGCTCACCACCGATCCAGATTTTGCCACCAGTGGCCTCCGCTCAACCTCAGTGATCAGATTGAGCTTCTTAGCTGTGATTCCCACTACCAAGATCATGGGCTCGATTGGATCCCTCTCACCTCAACGCCATCGCCAGCTACTGAAGACATTGAGCGATTACCTCCACTCCGAATAACCAACCCTAGCCCTCAATCAGGATCCAACCCCCGATGACCTGCTGATGGCGCTGATGCAGATCATCCGATCCTCCCAAGCAGGTGATGATCCGGAGTGATCGGTAGGTCAATCCTAATAGTCCCGAAAGTCATCGAGCGGAGCATCAAAGTCGGGTGCCATCCAGTGATCGGTGTCTTTGGCACTGCCAGCTTTACAGGGCCACTGCTGCTTCCGACTGCGAAATAAGGTAGCAACAGGCTCACCGTCTTGAGTGATGACCACAGGCTCGCTTGGATCCATTCCAGCAATGATCTGGCTCAGATGAGCTTGAGCATCTTCAATGTTCACAGTTCGCATAAGGACTCCTGAGGGTTCTGGCCACTCTGCCCACTACCTCTCTCTGTTTGCAGCTGCCGTTCAACCATTTCCCAGCTGGAAGAGGATCGAGGACCCGGTGGCAAAGAGGTGAGGAAATCTAAGAGAGAGGCGCTCTCTGTAGACTGGAGCCTAGGCTGATCTACGACGATCACCTCGACCGGATCCCCAGCCTTGAAGGGTAGGCCACTGAGGAGCAGAATGGGCAGTCATAACTTAACGATTGCCAAGATGAGATCCCATTGAGCCTAACAGTCTGAAGCTGCTGCTGGGGAACGATCATCCCAATGTGGCTACCAGCCTCAACAACCTAGGGATCCTCTACCTCAACCAACACCAATACGATCAGGCCCAACGTTATCTAGAGCAAGCCTTAGCGATCCGTCAAGCCAAACTCGGATCCGAGCACCCCTACACCCAAGATACTGCCCAAGCTTTAATGCAAGCGATCGTGATCCAAGCCCTTGAAGCCCAACGATCGGAGCTAGAGGATCTTTTGGATCAAAACCCCGATCTGAAGGATCAACTGCAAGCAGGCTTACGGCAGCAGCTCGATCGAGATCCCAGTCCAGACGAGATCCTCATAGCTCTGATAGTCCTGATGAACTCAGGTTCCCAAGATCAGGAGTCCGTCTGAAGGGATTTAGTTGCAGATCTAAGCCCAGTGAAAAGCTGCATATTCTTACAAGTAAAGATTGAGTTGATTCAAGGATTTCAACTGTGCCGATCGACCGTCCTCAGGGTTATAATCGCAAAGCCCGTTATCTGAGCCAGCTGAATTAAACAAGATCTAGGGATCCGTGTTGAACCTCAGTT
>CAZONZ010000651.1:0-1916 GCA_964581005.1 uncultured bacterium | reverse complement strand
TGACTCAAAAAGTGCTATCTGGACAGAGGGTTTAGCAAAAAATCAGATCAAACTCGATGCCGTGACCAGCCTACCCCCCTTGAGTAGGATCATCCTCCGAGAACCGATCGAGGAGCGGGAGGAGGCTAGCGTTTACTGATCACACATTCATAAAGCCACCATCCACCACTAGATCGGCTGCGGTCATGTAGGAGGACTCATCACTAGCCAGAAACACAGCGGCTTTGGCGATCTCATCAGCCTGTCCCAACCGATTCAGCGGGGCCGTCTGAGTAACGACACCAGCAAAGCCCTCCAGATCCTCTTGCTTAAGACCCATTTTGCTTTGAAAGGCTGTTGGGACAAGACCCGGACTGAGACTATTCACCCGGATCTGCCGATTCCCCAACTCTGCAGCAAGCGTCCGAGCCAGGGATCGCACAGCCGCCTTCGTCGCGAAATAGACACTGCCTGTCGCCATCCCTTTGCCATGCACCGCCGAAGCATTCACGATCACACTCGCCCCAGATCGCAACAAGCCAACGAGCTTTTGAACGGTAAAGAAGACTCCCTTCACATTGATGTCAAACTGCTGATCGTAAAAGGTTTCATCGATCTGATCAAGAGGCGCAAAGTACCCGATTCCAGCATTAGCAAACAGAATATCCAACGCTCCAAACTCCTGCTGCACACGATCTGCCAGCTGTTGAAGATCGGCGAGGGATCGAACATCTGCTTGAACAGGAATCGCCTGATCCCCCAATTTGGCAGCCGCTTCAGCTAGACGGTCCGGATTTTGTCCAGTGATGATCACTCTAGCTCCTGCAGTAATGAACTGTTGAGCTGTTGCAAAACCGATACCCGTAGTAGCGCCCGTGATCACAGCCGTTTTGTTCTGTAAACGTAACATGATCGTCTCCTTCAGTGTGATGACATGAGTTGATACAGCAATTGAACTTCAAACCTAAACCGAGCGGTCAATATTTCCGCAAAAAAATTTAGGTCTGTCTGATCGAAGCGTGTTTGAGCAAGGCAGTGAGAGTCTTTGCCGGAGAATCGAGGAAAGAGGGTTGATCCACCACTCGTCCGATTAACACCATACCCTGATGGACACAAAGCAGGAGTCTGGCCCACGCTTTCGGATCTAGATCGGGATTCAATTCACCCGCAGCCTGAGCTCGCCCGATCGCTAGTCGGTAAACGTCCTCTAGCTGGTGGAGATGACCTCGCAAGATCGCAGCCATGTCTGGATCATTGGTGTCGAAATCAGCCAGATTGGTACCCAACATACAGCCGTGACTGCCTGCTTGACCGTGGATCTTGACCAATTCTTGCAAGAACTCTTCTAGATGAGTCAGAGAAGATCCTGGACTAAGCAATCGATCGCGGATGCCTCGGATCACGGTTTGGTTGTAATGATCCAGGGTTTTCAGGAAGAGAGACCGTTTATTGCCGTAGGTGTCGTAGAGGCTTTTCTTGTTGATGCCCATGTGCTGCAGAAGCTGAGATAAGCTTGCTCCTTCATACCCATGTGCCCAGAACACCTCCATCGCCCTGGCTAGAGCCACCTCAGGATCAAACTGCTTCCCCGGTCCGCGAGTCATCTGGCACTGCCTGAACTCAACCTGGATTCATCCTAGCAAAACAGAAACTGATTGGTCAAGGTTTTTGGTGAAAAATAAAAGGTTTCTGATCCATCGAATCCAGAGGGTTCTGATCCACCTGATCCAAGGGGTTCTATAGCAGTCAGGAATGAGATATAAGAGAATGAGAGGGTTGAGATTCACTCCCTCCATGGAAGAGCTGGCCCACTTCATTGCCTCCAACCCAGATCCTAGAGAGAGGTGGGGGAGCTAGATGAACTAGAAACGTTTGTCGGCTCAAAAAAAACAAAATCTGGATCTGGACGGCGGTTAACCACTTTGTAACCGGGATCC
>CAZONZ010000650.1:0-1922 GCA_964581005.1 uncultured bacterium | reverse complement strand
CAACTCTTCCTAGAGTATACCTATCGATCTTCCCGATCTTTTGCTCCCCAGTGACGAGAGAACCTAGATCCCGCTGGTTCTCGTGACTGGATCTAAGACCGAGACATCTGCTCAAGTCCGCGCATTGTAACCTGATCGATGAGATCGGCTTGGTGAAGATCAGCTGCTGTCTCATGAACAACGTCAAGAGTGAGTGAATGAGTGTTTCGCATCGCCCTTGACCTCGATTCTTTGAAATGAACATCATCCAGCTTCCCCTCAAGAGACTCTACTGAAAGGGGATATACTCAACCATGTTTTCCCAGTCTTCTGGATCGGACGCTTGAGCAATCAGGTCCAGATCGTGAACAAACTGTCCAATGGTGCCACCGAGTTGATGCCCAAAGATCAGGCCGGAGAAGGGTTTCCCCTCCTGTTGCCAGGTTTCTGCCAGCACTCGAAACCGTATATCTTGGGTGAACAGAACCCGCTTGAGTTGCGTGGCTCGCTCCAGCAGTTGCTGATCAGGCAGCTGGTTTGCGTTATCTTCGTAGGCCGTCAATACATCGATCCCTCGGCGGCGGAGTTGATCAGTAATGGCTTGTGGGATATGAACATCCATGTAGAGAGCTACACTCACTTAGATCACTCCTCGTGCTTTCATCCTGAGGTAGAAGGGGGAGCGGTGGGATCCGAGGTTCTGAGCCTGCTGCCACTCGGCCTGGATTTCGTGATCGATTTCCGCTTGATGATCGAAGTAGTAGGCCATGGCTGCATGAGCTTCGGCCAGGGTGAGGTAGGGGTGCTGACGACACATCTCGTCTACGGACCAGCCATAGGCTAAGTAGTCCATGATGATCTGGGCAATCCGGATGCGAGGGTGACTCTGGAGAGACGCAGGCTGATCGGCAGGTTTCTGAATATGCGGATAGATCGGTTCAGAGACGAGCATGATGGACTCCGAAAAGGGTCTTGTTGAGGTTGGATAGATCAAGTGTAGTGGGATCAGAAGGTCGTGGCGGGGCTAACGATCCAAGGGAAACGAAACCGATCCTCTAAATATAAATAGGGCTTGTCATAAGAACTTACGATCGGCTGGATCCTTTAGAGGTTACAGTCGGCAGGCACTCGTGCGAGAAGAGAAGCTCAACCCCGATCCGAACAAAGAGCCAACGAA
The DNA here is from genome assembly GCA_964581005.1 of uncultured bacterium. GTDB lineage: Bacteria > Cyanobacteriota > Cyanobacteriia > Thermostichales > Thermostichaceae > CAZONZ01. The sequence continues at coordinate 766 of CAZONZ010000650.1, read as the reverse complement.
ACGTGGAGGTGTCAAAGCAGGGAGGTGTCCCTCTGGAGCGGAGGTGCTAAAAGTTACTTCGGAGTAGCTTATCCAACTATTATTCACGCGCCACCCCACACGATCACCGAAGCGACAAAACTCCTCCTTATGATACTCTCCATCAAGCGGATTCCCTGCCTCGACATAGATCCGTTTTTGGACACTAAACCCAAAGCGACCGTCGCTGTATTTGACCCAGAGCCGATCAATGGTCAGTAAGTCAGTGCTGGGGAAGGTCTTGATCTCGTCCACTCGGAGATAATCATTCTCCTTGCGTCCAACGGCTTGGAGCATAACCCGATCGGTTTCGCGATCCGCCTCCTTCCACTGGCCTGCTTTGAGCAGATCCCGCAGCTTGGTGTAGTCGATCCCTTTCTCGGAGCTCAGATCATCTTGATCATGGGCTTGGTCCTGATCTCCTGTCAGAAGGAACAGTGAGCCTCGACGCTTTCTAGGGGATGGATCCTGCTGGCTCTGAGCCTGTTGCAGTTGAGCTTGGGCTTCTTGGAGCTGCCGCTGGAGCTGATCCCTGTCTGCCTGGAGCTGCTGGAGCTGTTGATCCTGAGCTTGGATCTGCTTTTGAAGTTGCTTGATGCTTGCCTGGGCTCGTGAGCGATCCGAAGTTAGCTGGCTTTCGAGGCTTTGAATAAATGCATTCCACAGGTGAAGAAAACGCGGATCCGCTAGACTATCCGCTAGACTAATAGACTAAACCTAAACTCAAACATCACCGCTATGGTTGCCC
>CAZONZ010000649.1:0-1925 GCA_964581005.1 uncultured bacterium | reverse complement strand
TAGATCCACTTCACCTCCTGGGGCTGGATCCAGAGCACATCCTGGGGCCTCAGCTGTTTAGATCTTCGCCATTGATTGTAAGTGGCCTGGGTGATCCCGAAATTCGTTCGACCCCCAGGATCATTGGGATGATGCGACAAGTCGCCGCTGGCGCGAACAACAAACCCTCCCTCCCATTGCTGGGTAAAATGCCAGGGCTCTTTCAAAGTTGGTTGTTGAAGTCTTCGTCGTCATCACATCACCCATCACATCTCCTTCTGATCCGTCACAACCTCACCGGAAGCACTACCTTCCACCGATTCGAGCTGGAGATATCTGCATCTACGCAGGTCCTCGGGGGCATTACCTGGCAGGCACCTGTAAACGAGATGATCTCAAGGTGCTCAGCATCCAGGATAACGAGGCTACAGTCCACACTGCTCGTTGGTTCAACCCCATTGATATCAAGCTGTCCTACCTCCGGAAAAAGAGATCAGACGATCTCAACTGATCAAGCCCGTTGACTCAAGAACTAGGTGATGCGGATGAAGACAAAACTGAACCCAAGCCCCTACTGGGTCCCCATCTCAGTATTGGTGGCCAAGCTCAACCGCTGCTCCAGGACGATCAAACGCCGTCGTGACGAAGGAGTGTTTAAGCTGGGTGAGCACTACCGGATCGTGGGCTCTCCCAACGCGATCCGACCAGACTATCTCTACCACCTACCTAAGTGCGCCGAGGCATTGGGGATCCCTTTGGAGTGAGTCCAATCATCCAACAATAGGATCAGGTCTGTTAACCCTTACTAATTGATTCTCCATCGTCCCTTGATCAACCAGAGCGGCATCAATCCTCTCAGCTTGGCGTTGAAAATCAGGATCATTCGTGCAAACAACGATACCTCTATGAGAAATCCCTTGCTTGTGCAGACGAATAAAATCCGTTCGATTCAGGGTGACGACGATCCGCTCCTGACTAGTGGCAAACGCCAACACCTCATCATCTGGGATCCTTTGATTGGCTTGACCTGCTTCATACGATGTCAAGACATCATGTCCCAACTGCCGCAGCCGTCTCACCACATCCATCGGGAAGTTCTCATTGGAGTAGAGCTTGGCCATCTAGGTAAGGGAGTTATTTTCTGCAATGGCTCGATCAATCTCATCAGCGTGAGCCTGGTAATACCGCCAAGCCTCATCCAGATCAGCTTGAACTAAGCTGGGATAGTTATGGAGGAGATTCTCATCCGTTATTCCATCCTGTCGGAACGCCACCAGAGTCCAGACAGGGATCCGAGTGTTCCGAATACGAGCCTGCCCCCCGCAAACCCCAGTACTGTGCTCGATCCAGGTCTTCACTTGACTAACCATAGGCTGTTCCCGCTTCCTGAATTCAGCTTAGAACAACCAGACCTCTCCTGTCAGAATCCGAGCGCAGGAACCTCCACCGACTTCACCACCCCAGCATAGTGACGATGAATGATCTCAGGACTATTCCCCACCCAGGCGGCCACCTGCACTGGATTGATCCCTTGCTCCAAACAGTGAGAAATGAAGGTGTCGCGACAAGCATAGGGTTCTCGATAATGATCAATCTTTCCATCCTCAACCAACTGCTTCACGATCCCAAGCGCCAGTTTTCCATCAGGACTGGTGTAGCCGTTCCAAGCCCGCCGAGTAAAATTTCCATGACGAACCATCTGACCATTCCGACTGGTGAACACAGGATCATCCGGCAGAACTCGCTCAGCCTTAATCCGCACCAACAGATCACCCAGATCCGACCCGATCGGAAACAATCGAGGCTTCCCCGTCTTGGACACCTTACGGATCTGGAATTGGGTGTTGACTGCCTCCCGAAACTCGATCACTCCCTCATCTAAGTTGACATGCTTCCAGCACAGGCCCACCGCATCCTCAGGACGGCACCCTGTGAGAAAGAGAAAT
>CAZONZ010000648.1:0-1937 GCA_964581005.1 uncultured bacterium | reverse complement strand
TAGTCCACTGAGCTACGAGGGCAAGGCTGTACCTAGCTAAGATAGCAAGCTTGCCCCAGGTTTGCCAACAGGCCCTTGTTGAATGGGATCGCGTGATGGATTAAGGTGTGTGCCGAAGGGATCCGTCTGGTTGCAGATAGGGATCGCTCACCGAGTGAGAGCGTGCATTTCGTGGAAGCTGGTTGATATCGGCATCATTGCTCAGGAGAGTGCCTGTAAGGATTGGGCTAGCTGATCGGGGCTAAGTTTTTCATAGGGTTCAAAGGGTTGGCGGATCCAGGGATTGTCGGGCAGGAAATCAACGTAATAGTTGGGCTCATAGACGGAAGCAGCTTTATACCAGATCACCCCTGTTCGGATCTCTTCGACATAAAATCCATAGTGATATTTGATCCATTCCACGCCTTTCTGAAGAGTGATCCCGGAATCGACTAGATCATCGAGCAGCAAGACGTGACTGCCTAAGTTGGCGGTGGTCATGGCCAGATCGCGGGAGAACACTAAGCGACCCCGTTGACGGTAGCCCGGTCCTGTGTAGGAAGATGCTGCAAGGATGGCCAGGGGCAGATCGAAGATCCGAGCTAAGGTGTCGCCGATTCGGAGTCCTCCTTTAGCAATGCAGACGATTTGGTTAAACTCCCATTGACTCTGATAAACTTTGACGGCTAGCTCCTCAACTTTACGGTGATAGTCAGCCCAGGTGATCGAGATTTCGTGCAAGAGATCCTCCGCCAGGTACGTCGTGGCTGATCAACTCAATGATCCTTCATCGTTTTCCATTATCTAGCAGTCGGGCTCGCTTCTCCCGTTTCTGTTGATTCCACTGCTTCTCTCCGGATCGCTTGCATGAACACAATGCCCCCAAACGTCAGATAGCGCTGGATCGGCAGACCGACCTCAGTGGTTGCCTGCCGCAGTTCCGCTTCCGTATAGAACCTCAACCCTGTCCACTGCAGCCATTCCTGGATCGTTCGCCCCATTCCCTCGGTGGATCGACTGTGCATCGATACCCAAACCCCACCCGGTCGCAGCACTCGCCGAATCTCCTGCAACGTTGGCAGCAACGGTAACTCGTTCAGCGATCCACCTGAGATCACCGCCCCGATCGACCCTGTTGCCAGCGGCAGATGTTCCGCCTGAGCCCGCAGCAAGCCATAGCCGAGCCAGCGAGGTTGAGCCTGCTGTTCAGCCTCTCGCAGAACCCCTAAGGATAGATCAATGCCGGTAATGCTCAGATCCGGTCGCCGTGCCAGCACCATCCGACTCCAGTATCCCGCTGCCACCCCCAGATCTAGAATCGGTGCACCTGTACCGATCAGCTCATTCAACAAAGCCGCTTCCCGCTCTGCCGCAAAGGTTTCCCCACTCAAAACGCTCAAGGCATACGGACGCCACAGCCGATCGTAGCCCCAGCCAAATCCAGGGACATGGGCAATAGCCTGAGCAGGGGTCATGGTTCCTGGATCCGTTTGATTCGGTAAAAAATCAATGATCCGATCCGAACGTTGCGGATAAATTTGACCACACTGAGGGCAGTAGAGCCGATCCTGGGTTTGAGCGAGTCCTTCGTGAGCACAAACGAGACAGCGGTAGCGATCGACAGGATGACGAATGACAGAGACGGAAGAGGGTGAGATCATGGTGAATACAAGTGCAAAAACAGGGCTGGAGGGTTGATAGTGCTAGCCTATCCAGTTTTTTGATCCTATTCGTTTTTCAGGCTTAGACTCTATAGGATGTGCTGTGATGTACCCTGTGGATCCTCAAGCAAAGGCCAGTCAATGCTAGGATCCAGCCTGATCTAAATGCCACTGTTCCTCACTCATGTTGCCTGTTTATTACACCGACACCTATCTAGAGCATCAAACGGGAGTCTTTCACCCAGAGCGCCCAGCCCGTTTGCAAGCGATCGTTAAAGCTCTGAAAGCAGCCCCTTT
>CAZONZ010000647.1:0-1944 GCA_964581005.1 uncultured bacterium | reverse complement strand
GTAGGCAAATGGCCAAGAGCTCATCGCTTAAGTACATGATCTGAACGGTGGCAGGATACCCTCCAGCATTGACGATCAAACGATACCCATCAGGACTGAAATCCTGGATAAACCAGGCGCGCAGATCATCGGGGTCTTCGATTCCCATCGCTTTGGCAGCAGCTCGCTTGGCAGCGTAAAACACTCCGATCCAATGGGGTTGACCTGACTGAGTGATGAACTGTTGCTCAGGCTCGATCAAGGCGTTCCAAAGCTGAGGATCGCTGGGATTAATGTGGCGAGGGGCGAGCTGGATCCCGATCTGAAATTCCGGTTGAGCAAGGGCAGCCATCACGGTTCCATAACTTTCACTGATGGAGATCGGCGGGACCAGGCCAATAGCGGCAAGATCAGGACAATCGATCAGGAGTCCACCTGTTTCGGAGGGGAGAATGGCGATATCGACCGGAGCAAGATCCAGGCCGTAGGTTTGTTTAGCCCATTGGCGGAGGGCATCTTTGGCAGCGATCCGGCCCAGAAGCCAGCTGTTACGCTCGGATCCTTTTTCGGGCAAGCCATACCAGATCTGCTGTTCAACGTCGGTCAGCATCAGGTGAGCCAGGATCTGTTTGATCACGCCTCCGAGTTCATTTAAGAAGGGTTGGGCAAAGGATCCGATCCGGCGGGAGATCAACCCAGTTTCTTCCTGGAGCCAGGGATCTGAAAAATACGAGTGATGGGGAGCGATCCGGCAGCGGTGATACTGCTCTGGAACATCGATATAGATCTCCTGGAGCCCTTCAAGAGTACCGACTAGATGACCAGAAGAATCGAAAAACTCAAAGCGGGCCTGGACTTGGCGATCATGGACGAAGTGGACCCAGCCTCGGCAGGTGACGCGAGTACCGGGAGGCAAAAGATGCAGCGGGGAATAGGCTTGCAGTTGGAATGGGAAGGTATGGAAGACAACCCCTCGGAAGGCCGCGATCCAATAGGCCACCATCTGGGCAGCTCCGTCCAGTAAGCCTGCATCGATCTGAAAGATGGCATCCGGTAGATCGCGGAAGAAACCGTTGATCGGTAAGACTTCGAGTTGGGCTTCGATCCCTAGTGTCCCAATCCGATCGATATGTTTAACTCCTTGCAACATGGGGCCGTGGAACATGCCTTCGGTGTAGAGTTCTTCATCGCGCCAGGGGGAAGGATGAGGATCGCCAAGGGACGCAGGCGTTGGGGTTGGAGGGATCGGCAGTTGATCCTGAAGCTGGACGTGGCCTTCAAAGACGAGGCGTGGTTCGCTGCTGGGTTGGGCGGGATCGATCTCAAACAGCTGGACGTGAACAGAGGTTGAGGCTGGATCAGTGGAGGATTCAAGTTGGGCCAGGATCCCGATGGTGAGATGGCCATCTTCGAGGGCGAGCCAACGGTAGCTCCGAACATTCGTGATCGCGGTGACGATTTTGGATCCTTGCAACAGACAGGCGGCGGCTTCGGCCAGGATCTCCATGCTGACGGTGAAGGGGATCACGGGCAGGGGGAACATGTTGGCGGTGCGTTGAGAGGAGGGGCCGCCCAAGGTGTGATCGCGGATGAAGGGATCTTGGTCGAGATCAAAGGAGCGCAGGCTGTAGAGGTGCTGATCATCCCATTCCTGGATCTGGCCGAGGAGAGGCCATTGACAAGCAAACTGATAGACTTCTGGATCCCAGTAGGCCGTGGGACGACCGGCGGCAAATCCATTGTCAGATCCTGATCCATCCCAGCTTTCGGGGGCAGCGATCGCTCCATTCCAGAACTGAGCCATAACGCGGGTTTGGCTTTCCAGGAAGTCACGCATCAGCTCAAAGTGACCTGTGATCCCGGCGAGTTGGGCATCGGAGGTGAAGGGATCGGCAAAGGCCCACTCAGGAGCAGGTTCGGCTTCTGGGGGTGGAGATGGGATCGGGGATCGGGTAACCGGGGTGG
>CAZONZ010000646.1:0-1946 GCA_964581005.1 uncultured bacterium | reverse complement strand
CGGATCAATTCGGCAAATTGTTCTCCCCCAACCCGATCAACTTCAGTCTCACCCTAACTTGAATGGCCAAGGATCTCAACGTGTGCTGCGATGGCAACGAGATAGCAACCTTTCCCTGATCCCAGTTCAACCTCTATCCGGTTTATTAGACTATCCTTACCCACCTCTACGTAGCTCAGGATCTTCCACTCTCAATACTTTTCCCCTTGATCAAAGGCAGAATGCAGCTTCAGGTCCAAAGCCATTGCTCCTACTTGAGGCGGATTCTAAGCTAGTAGCACTCCAAGTGGATCGAGTTCTAGTTGAGCAGGAGCTAGTGATTAAATCGTTAGGACTTCGACCTCATTTACCTGATTATATTCAAGGGTACAGTGTTCTTGGTGACAGCCAGTTAGCTCTTGTGATTGATCCGCAAGCCTTAATTCACCATACACAGCAGTTGTCTTCTCGCCCTATATCCACTCGATCACATTTTCCAGAGTTGTCTTCTAATGAAACCACTCGATCAAAAGAGGAGATAGCAGCAGCAATCCAACCTCAATATTCCCTCGAAGGCTCATCCGCTTCTGGATCTTCAAAGGCTCAAACTTCTGTAGCTTCGACTTCAACGATCCTGGTGATTGATGACTCTATTACGCAGCGTCAAAGCATTGCCTTAACGTTGCAGAAAGCAGGTTATTCCATTCTTCAAGCAGGTGATGGTCAGGAAGCCATCGAAATCCTACACCATCATGCTGCAGTCGAGTTAGTGATCTGTGATATTGAAATGCCAGGAGTCAATGGATTTGAATTCCTGCAAGCTTGTCGCCACGATCCCCCATTAGCCTCGATCACCACCGTTATGTTGACTTCACGCACGAGCGCGAAGCACCGCGAAACAGCTTTTCAACTAGGAGCCAAAGACTATCTCACAAAACCCTGCTCTGAACAAGAACTTCTCCAAACAGCTGCCAAACACCTCTCTAAACCGATCTTCTCAAAATAGCTTTATCCCCCAGTTAAACTGTCCCACGGAGTCTTGCCATGAACCCTACTTTCATGCGTTCATCTACTATGTTCCCCTCCAATCCCCTCCATGCAGCCACTCAAGCAGCGGATCATCTTAAAGCTATTGTCTTTCCTGTGGGTCTTTACACATTAGCTTTTCCCATCTCTTTAGTCATAAAAGTGATCCCCTGCCCACCGATTAGCCATCGCAGCTCTAATGGTTTGGGCATTGTCAATTTTGGCGATCAAACCATCACTATTGTTGATCTTCATTTCAAACTCGCTTCTTCGAGCCACCCACCGACGAATGCTTCAGATCAGCTCGTCCAGTCTACCCAATCGGTTACATCCCGCTTCGATCCCCAACCCAACCTCATGACCTCCCTTCATGATCAACCCCTGAAACAAGCCTTCCTGATCCTGACCCAAACTCGCCAAGGAGAACTATGCGGGATCCCAGTGGCAAGCCCACCAGCCTGGATTGAGATCCCAAAACAAGCCATCCGTGAACTTCCTCCGTCCTATCGCAACACCCACCCTCTGGGGATTGCCAGCCATGTAACGATTTTGCCCAGATCTAATGAATCGATTGAGATCTTTATCTTGGGTTTGCAAAACTGCTGACCAAAGCAAACTAAATCGATCTTAAAACTCAGGCTCTTCCCAATTTTAGTAAACAAAGATCTGACCATCTTCACGCAGATCCAAGCAGTGATCTCCAGAAACATCATTGACAATCTGAACGGCAACAATGATCTGATTGCCCTGAGTCTCAACTTTATATTGCACAGGCGACATCATCGGGGTATTCAACGCCAAACAGTTGGGGATCCGGGGCTGGTTAATGTCAAGAGTTTCTCCAGCAGGAATCTCACTCACGATGGGGCGGGGATCCGTAAGGCCATACTCGATCGGAAACCGGGTTTGATTCAAGACTTTGATCTGGACAGGTTGAGCAG
>CAZONZ010000645.1:0-1948 GCA_964581005.1 uncultured bacterium | reverse complement strand
CCCGTTCGATCAGTTCAGACCATACCCCTGGTTCTGCTTGACGGAAAAGTCGCATTGTTGGGTACCAGGGGCTGTCGTCTCGATCCAATAACCAAGGCCAGTCGCAGGTGTAGGGCAACATCACCCAAACGGGTTTGCCCAAAGCTCCAGCCAGATGAGCAACTGGGGCATCCACCGTGATCACTAGATCAAGCTGAGCCACAAGGGCAGCGGTATCAGCCAGATCCTTGAAGGATGGACTAACATCTTGAGCGGCAAGACTTCTGCCTTGGAAGCGAGGATCCGTAAATTGAGGCAGACGCTGTAGAGCAAAAAAGCGGGTTCCTGGGGTTGAGGTTAGATCCAGCAAATGGATCGGAGGGCAATAGCGATCGGTATGTTTGGGTCCACCTGCCGATCGACCCCACGCTAATCCGACTTTGAAGCCAACATCCTCAGGGAGTTGCAGCGGGGCCGCGGCTGGATCAGGAGGCGTTAAATAAGGAACGGTGTTGGGGATCGTCTCTAACGTGGTCCCCAACAGATGAGGGAGACTGGCGACAGACGCTTGTAATTGGGTGGTAGGCAGTGGCTTACCGGATTCAACCACTCGTTGGATCCCCTCAATTGGTTTGAAGAGGCGGACAAGGGATGACTGACATTGGAGGGTGACTTTGCCACCGCAAGCGATTACGAAGGGGACATAACGGATCATTTGCAGCGTGTTACTGGTGCCCTGGTCGTCAAATAGGAGGATCGACTTACCCTCTAGTTCGGATCCGTCCCAGAGGAGCTCTAATGGCAGGGGGGCAACTTGGGGCCGGGTCAGTTTCCAGCGCCACTCATACTCAGACCATCCTGTTGGATAATCCCCTTGGAGCAACCGGATCAGTCCTAAATTCACATGAGTATCGGCGTAGTCGGGATCGATCTCCAAAACCCTCTGGTACATGGCTTCAGCCTGATCGAGCTGTCGTTGCTCGCGGTAGGCATTGCCCAGATTGTTGATCGCTTGGGTGAATTGGGGATTGATCTCTAAAGCTTGTTGGTAGGCTGCGATCGCAGCCTCAAAGTCTCCCTGTTGTCGGTAGATATTGCCCAGATTGAGGGCGGCATTGGCGGTGTCCGGTTTGAGGCGAAGGGCTTGTTTGAAGTGCGCGATGGCTTCTTTGCGATTACCCTGTTGTTGATAGATCACTCCCAGATTGTTGTAGGCTTCGGCATAACGGGGAAAGTTACGGATCGCTTGACCGAAATAGTCAGCGGCTTGATCGATCTGGCCTAAGGATCGATAGACTTCGGCAAGATTATTCTGGATCGCGGCTAAAGCCTCTCGTTTCACCTGCTTGTGCTGTTTGGCTAACTCTAAAGCTTGCTGGATCTGCTCTAAAGCCAGATCGTGGTTTCCGCTCTGATGGGCGATCAACCCTAACAAGTGGAGGGCGTCGATCTGTTTGGGATCCTGTTGAAGGATCTTACGATAGAGGGCTTTGGCCTGCTGCAGATCGCCTGTTTGATGTAACTTTAGGGCTTGAGTCAGGGTTTCAGCAATGGTCATGATCAGCCTCGCCAACACACAAGAGGGCTCATCCATTTAACGGGATTCCGGATCATTCTGCAACTGTGCCTCTGGATTCGGTGGGGTTTAAGGATCGGTCAGGGCTGGGGGCGAAGGGGCATTGAGCTCTGGTTCAATGTCAGGAGTTGAGGGAGATTCTGCTAGATTCGGAGTTTCTCTTTCAAGTGATCTAAGTGTTTCTTCCGTAACAGGAAATAAGAGATCAGAAGTGCCTTCAAGCTCAGGCGATCCTGCAGGGGTGGGAGATTCTGGAGATTCTGGAGAACTTGCCGGGGTTGGGGATGGGGTTGCAGGTGCTGTTGGGATCAGTGTATTGGTTGGGATCAAGGGGGTTGGTGAGATCAACGTGTCTGGGGTTGGGGAGCTTACGGTTGGGGAGCTTACGGTTGG
>CAZONZ010000644.1:0-1952 GCA_964581005.1 uncultured bacterium | reverse complement strand
AATCCAAATTGATCGGTTCACAGGTGCTTCACATTAGTTTGATATCTTTTATCTTGACGATATCGAGAGGAAAACAATGGTGAATACTCCTAATCCTACTCCTGTGGATCCGGAAACGATGCCGAAGGATACACCCTCTGCAGAAAGCTACAAGGCTTCTGCTAACCAGTTTGTCTGGGGTTGGACTCCTCAAGCTGAGCGTTGGAATGGTCGTTTAGCAATGCTTGGCTTTGTCATCAGTATTCTGGTTGAGATCGCCACAGGTCATAGCGTACTGGGGCAGATTGTGTCTTGAGCTAAGGCTTCGTTCGAGTGAGGCTTCGTTCGAGTATCAAGAGAAAGCTCCATGACTGGCAAGATCTCAAGCCTGTTGTTCCTTTATCTTTATGAGGAGACTATTCATGATCATGACATCTTTAGCACAAGTTACAGCTGAGGCATCCCACTTTCCTTATCTGGCTGTGATCACTTTGATCGGGGGATTTATTGCAGCGGTGACTTTTGGATCAATCGCCTGGTTCAACTCCAAACGACCTACGGGTTGGAAGGACAAGGAACGCCCTGACATTGTACCCGAAATCAAAGACTAGGATTCTAGCATTCGATCTGCAGATGCCTTTACAAACAGTTTACAAACAATTTGTCAGCAAGTAGCAAACACGTGATTGGCTGAGATCATCCATGAGCATCAGCGATCACTACAATCACTAGCAGAAATGAGGTCTGGCAAAACCGGGCCTCATTCTGAACTTGATAGGACAAGATGGGTTATATTAGCTGGCTTGATCAGCTTAGGCTAGGCTCATGCTTCAGTGTAATAACCTTGTAAGTTTTCTGGCTCAAACTGCCTCAGGATCTGGGTTGCTTGCCTCACCAAAGCTTCATTTCCTTGGGCAATGATTACGTATTTGCCAGCATTGAGACGATTCCGGTAAGCTAGCGCATCTCCACTCCCAACTGTCCAGCCACCGAGCCGACCTGCGACATAAGCTCCAAGCACTCCTGACAGCGCCCCAAAAACACCACCCAGAAGATGATTGCCTAGATCGCTGAGGCCACCCCAGATCTGAATACCTGTCAGAAGATTGAAGGCAAATCCTGATGCAAAACCAAAGGGGATCAGCCAGTACAGCAACTGAGTGGACTGTCGCTCTGCCTGTTGATCCGGATCAATCAGTCCATAGTCATCGGCACTCTGATACCCTTTCCCAAGAATAGACACATTATCCATTGGAACATGAGATCGCTCTAGGGCTGTATAGGCAATTTCAGCTTGGTATCGCTCGGACATAACAGCAACGAGATAGTTCATTACAACGCTCAAGATTTACATCTGATCCAAAGATAATCAATTTTCAAGCTATTGTCACCCTCTTAAAGCATCAAATAAGCACATCTACTCCATAAATAGTGTCTAATATTCTAGTAATAACTCGAAAACTACTAGAGCCAGAGGTTAGGATTTCAGGAGCTAGAGTATGGATCCTTAAGTTTCACGAAAACTTCACTCACACACTTTATCTTCAAAATAAGCAAACAACCTACATCACCTAGGGAGGATATTCATGAAACTGAAGAATTTGCTACTTCTTCCTGCCATTAGTCTGATCGGACTGACTGCAGGCATTACCCCAGCTGAGGCCCAAGAGACCTTCGAGATTGAGATCCGAAGCGTGACACCCATTCGATCGGTTGAGGTGCGAGAAAGTGCCTTCAAGCAGACCCTGAATGACAACATTGCTACTGTAGGGACTGTCTTTGAGGACTCTCCTCGGACCATCGCCCTGTCTCAGGAGCTCTCGAATCAACTCCATGCGATCGGTGTAGGCGAGAACAGTCAAGTTGCGAAGACCCTGTGCGCCATTGAAACTCTGGAAGTTCCCTCACGCCGAGAAACGTTTAAAAAGATTGCCGGGAACTCCCCATCCCCTCGTGGGTGGGGATGAAAGGCA
>CAZONZ010000643.1:0-1958 GCA_964581005.1 uncultured bacterium | reverse complement strand
CCTCCTGCTTGATCGTGGTCAATTCTTGGTCAGTGAGCCAGTGGCTTGATGTTGCTTCACGGAGTTGTCGAATTCTAGAAAGCACCGCCGTTCTGTTGACTTCCTTGGTCCAGTTTGGAAGATCAAGATCTTCATAGGCTTCTTCAATTTGCCGATCTTCTGTGATCACGTTGTATCGCATACACACTATGCGGTTGGCAGAAACTTTTGAACCAAGAATCCCCGTGATTAGGCTGGGGAGTGTCAAGAATGAAAGGGAATCGTGATCAGAGGGAGTAAGGCAGGCAGGAACCAGAGGATCCCATTGATCCAAGGCTGAATCGGAGGGGTATTGGCTGCAGAGCGATCCGAGCTAGGTTCTAGCTTGTCTAATAAAGCCTCGATCCGTTCCTGTAAACGATCGTTGGACGCTTCACCTTGAACTAAACCGACAATCGGGGGGCACGGATTCCACGTTGACGGGATTTCATCCATCGCTTCTAGGTCTGGATCCCAGGTATAGCCTGATAGATCTCCGGCGACTCTCAACAACGCTTCCGCCAATGTCAACGGATCCACCCTTGCCGCAGCCCACCGATCCGCTCGCAGCTCCCGCAAGATCAGCAACTCTCGCCACAGAACTTCTGTGTAAGGCAACCAACCTGTGAACCTGCGGATCCAAGCCAACCCAAAGAACCAGAAAGAATCTCGAAAATAGCGATGGGCTTGTTCATGCAGCAAAACGGCTTCGATGTGATCAGGATCTAAACGTTCCAGCAATCCCGCACTGATCACTAACTCAGGCTGCCAAACCCCGATCTGGGCTGCAAACAGATACGGAGAATTCAAAACTCGGACCTGTTGATCTGCAATCGTTTTGATCGGATAGGTGTGAATTGGCTGAACGGTTCGCCAGCTCTGCCACAGTTGGATCCCTCCTGTCAACATGGCCCAACTGATCGCCCCGCCTGCCATTCCGTAACTGATCCAACCAACCGGCTGCCCTAGCATATGACCTTGGGGTCCCATCCACACGATCGCTACCAGAGTGGTGATCATCAACAACACAGGGAGCAAAAAGGTGCTCAGCGTCTGGATCCAACGATCATTCCAGGTCAAACTATCAGATTGGATGGTTCGCCTCCACCGGGATCCCCAACGCAACAGTCCTGCGATACCGAGAGCAAGCAAGAGCATGATCGCGTGCATCTCATCTCCTCCTGGCTTGACGGGCAGCACGCAGACGGGCAGCAATGGCTTCTAACTGATCGATACTGGCTTGATCAAGCTGATCCGCAAATGCCGCCACAACATCAGGATGACCCACAGATAGAAAGCGTTGGAGGTGATCATGAGCTTCTAAAGCTTGAGCCTGATCGCGTGAGATCAAAGGATGCCAGACAAAACTCCGTTCACGTTTATCACAATGGAGCCAGCCTTTTTGAGTCAGCCGTTGCATCACCGTCGTTACGGACGTATAGGCTAATTCTCGATCAGGATCTTGCAGGATCCGATCATGGACCTGTTTGACTGTGGCGGACCCCAGATCCCAAATAATGTTAAGGATCTCGGCTTCCAAGGGTCCAAGGGAAAGCTGTTTAGGGCGATAGTCAGGCAATGAGGCCATCGTCACAAGTCCTAGGTTGATCGGAAGAGATGAACGAGATCCCTGTTCAGCACAGAGTGCCTGCGGAATTGATCTCAGGTTAGCGCAGATTGCTAACGCCTTGATACCGAACAGCATCTGACCCTTTCTCCGATGACCTTCTCCAAACTGCAGAGATCATGAGCGAATTAGCTAGCTAGCTTTGCAATGAATGCTGAAAATCAGGCAGGAAGGCACAAACCTCCCTGCCCAAGTGTGATCTCTCCGTTGGGTTGGGCTCCCAGATTGAGTTATGAGGATTGAGAACGATGGCCAGATCGTTTATCTCCTGGGGGGTTCGGGGGGCTATAAGACCCACGCCATAATCTTCGAT
>CAZONZ010000642.1:0-1960 GCA_964581005.1 uncultured bacterium | reverse complement strand
AGGCTACACGAGCAGCAATACCAGGCTGATCCAGAGCAATCGGGATCACAATCATGGGAATGGCGCGAGCTAAGCACTCCAAGGTTGAGTTCATGCCGCCGTGCGTGATCATCAAACGAGTGCGATCGAGTAGCTCTAGCTGAGGTGCATACTTCACCACTAACGGATCTCCAGCCAACGTGGGCAAAGCGTCTGGATCAGCTGCTCCGCCAAGTGAGATCACCAGTTGAACATCGAGATCAGCACAGGCTGACGCAATCATCGTATAGACTTCTAAGTGGCGATTGGTGTTGGTGCCCATTGAGGCATACATGATCGGCTGATCAGTCAAGCGATCCCAGGGAAAATCGATGGGGGGCGGCTGGAGGAACTGTGATGGGGGCCTGTGAAGTGTAAACAAGGAGGCAGATCCCGATCAGGATATTCAAAGGCGGGGGGTTGTTGGCTGATCTGGGCCAGGGTAGAAAAGTACTGGTTGGGATGCGTGATCGCTGGAAGGTGTTGAGCCTGACGATAGGCGGCGATCAGATCCAGAAAGGGACGCAAAGCTTGATCGAGCTGTCGATATCCCCACCCATTGCGAAGGATCGCCCAAGGCAGACGACTGTAGGACCAGTGAGTCGTAAAGGGGGGTACACGCAGATCCCAGATGGGTAATAAGCTACTGAATGTAGTGACAAACGGGATCCCTTGTGCTTCGGCAATGCTGGATCCTTCCAGAACCATGGAGTTGATGATCAAGAACTCGATCCCTGCAGTTTTCAAGGCGAGGGGGGTAGCTTGGAGCCTCTGTTGAAATAAAGGGATCGCTAATCGACACGAGGCCCGTAAGTACTCGATTCCGCTCAACTCTCCCAACGTCTGCCCTGCCTTGGTGGCTGATCCTAGATTGGAGTCTGGATTTAAACAGGACATAAACTCAAACCCTGCTGCCGCTGCGACAGGTTCTGCATCTGGAAAGCTACAGAGGGTGATCTGATGTCCCCGGTGCTTGAGTTCCTGTCCTAAGGGCACCACGGAGTTATACTGCCCAGATCCATTGGTGCAAAGTAAACCCACATGAGCCATTGTGCTCCCTCCTGATCGATCTCTCTCAGATCCAAAATATGATCGAGAAACAACTATGAGCTAGCGTAGCCCAGCTTCATTTCCAGCTTTATTTTAGGTCTAATGGATGGACACCAGATAGATCGGATTTCTGCAGATTTCTCAGGTAGGCTTGACCGAGTTGGCTATTGACCCGATCAGGTTCCCACCCTTGTCGGCAAAAACCTCTAGAGTGGGATTGACCTGAGTCGTAACAAGCGGTAGGTTTAGCAAGATCCTTGATCTGGGTGATATCTCTCAGAGTCTGAGGGAAGCCCAGGCTATTGCAATGAGAAGGCCCAAGCGTAAGGGTTTGGGATCATTACTGATCAAAAATCCAGCTAGGGATTGACCTGAGCCTCAAGAATAAGGTTAGCTATTAGTGGCCTTAGCCTTTGTAAGTGTTCTCTCTGTTGTTTCCATCACATCTTCTCGAATCTCTGCCCACCCTTTGATCATTGTGATGATCAATCCTCGATCATGAATTTGTTCACCTTTTTATGTTCAGCCTGGGTGATGGAATCTCGTTGAGAATGGGGTGGAAAGATGGTGTGAATAGGCTGGAAACGTTGGCTGGATGATGGCATTGAGCACGATCGTCACGAAGAAGGAATTACGGTCATGGTTGCAGGGCAGTCTGGGCAGGGATCCGAGTCTGGATCCGAGCGGCGCGTACAAATTCTCAAGGATATTCAATCTCAAACGGCGACGTTATTAGGGTTTGGCGATCCAACGGAATTGGATATTCATGCCTCGCTGTTGGAGTTGGGAGCGGATTCGATCGCCATGATGCAGGCGGTGAACAAGATCAAGGATACCTACGGGGTTCAAATCGCCATCCGCCAATTTTTTGAGAATCTCACAAACCTGGATG
>CAZONZ010000641.1:0-1966 GCA_964581005.1 uncultured bacterium | reverse complement strand
TAAGGCTGACTTGATAATGCTGATCATTATGAGGAGCAAACCTATGGCTGGATGGTGTTCACTTCATTCATTCCGTTCTATAAGCTCTTGGTTAACCCAAAGCTGGTTTCTGATTGGGTTCATGTGGAGCCGCACTCTGATCAAGGCGATGTGCTTGGTGAGTTTAGTGATCTTGGTGGGAAGTAGTTGGGGAGTTGGGATTCCAACCGCGCAGGCTCTTCCTCAAGGCGACGCCATCACGGATGGTCGCACGATCCTACGGCTGGCTTTGCCCATCTCCGATCCGATGATTCAAGATCTGGAAGAGGCTATGCGCAGTATCGATCGGGATCTGAAATACAACCGTTGGTCAGCAACGCGGCGGGATGTGCAATCGTTTGAGCAATTGTTGAATCAGTATCAACCCTCCCTGGTCGCTCAGCTTCGTGAAGATCAACAAGCCTTTGCTGCAGCCCAATTGGATGAGATTAGGACCAAGCTAGAAGATCTGAGCCAAAGTCTGAGCCGCCGATCACGTGGTAAATCCGAAGCTCGTGCGGCTTACGAGGCGATCCAACCTGTGCTGACCGATCTGGAAACAGAATGGGTCAATGAGTTCCCATTTGAAATCCCTGCTGAGTACGCTGACTATCCCCTTTTGCTGGGACGAGCCAAGGTGGAAGTGGAAACAACTCAAGGATCGCTGATCATCACGTTAGATGGCTACAACGCCCCTGTGACAGCTGGCAACTTTGCTGATCTGGTCCAGAAAGGGTTTTATGACGGACTGGGGATTGATCGGGTGGAGAATTTCTATGTGATCCAGGCGGGGGATCCTCCGGGAGAGGCCGACGGCTACATGGATCCCAACACCCAACACATGCGGACGATCCCCATGGAGATCCGCGCTAAAGGAGAAGCCCAACCTTACTATGGCAAGACCTTTCAGGAGCTAGGTCGTTGGGATGCGGAACCTGTCCTGCCCTTCTCAGCCAAAGGCACCATCGCCATGGCACGTTATCCCGATGATCCCAACAGCGCTTCCTCCCAGTTCTTCCTCTTTATTGCCGAACCCGATCTGACTCCGGCGGGGCTGAACTTGATGGATGGTCGCTTTGCTGTGTTTGGCTATGTGACCGAAGGGGTTGAAGTCGTGGATAAGCTGAGTCTGGACGATCAGATCTTGAAGGCTCGTGTGATCTCTGGTCAGGAGTATCTCCGCAATGTTGACACCCAGACTGCAGCTTTGGAGTCTGAACATGATGCCTGATCCAATCGAGCCCCGAACCCTGCAACAGGATCCCAGGACACGGATGTTCATCAGGCTCTTTGCCATCAGTCTGATTCTTTTGAGTTGGATCCTGAGTGCAGGAGGATCCTCATGGGCTGCCGCTCAATCTTCAGGATCCCTCAATTCTCCAGTCAAGATCGCTACGGGGCCAGTAGATTTGGATGCTCCCCTGGCTGAGTTCTCAGGTTCCGGCACAAGCCTTGATCAGGAGACACCTTATAATCCGAATAATCCGAATGATCCAGAGAATCCGAATGATCCAGAGGATTTTGAGCAACTGATCGACGCAGCCTTTGTCGCCACGAATGCGGGGGATTTTGCGACGGCTGAGCGCTATTGGACCCAGTTGATCGAGCGTATGCCTGACAATCCTGCAGTTTGGAGCAATCGAGGCAATGCCAAAGTCAGCCAGAACAAACTTTCCGAAGCGCTAGTGGATTATGCCAACGCGATCGAGCTAGCTCCCAATGCACCGGATCCTTACCTGAATCGGGGTGCTGCTTGGGAAGGTCTGGGAGAATGGGAAGCCGCCATTGCCGACTACAATCGGGTTCTGGATCTCGATCCAGAGGATGCCTACGCTTATAACAATCGGGGCAATGCTGAAGCGGGTTTAGGTCAGTGGGATGCAGCTCTGAGTGATTACCAACAGGCTGCTGATCTCGATCCCAACTTTGCCTTTGCCCGCGCCAACTA
>CAZONZ010000640.1:0-1967 GCA_964581005.1 uncultured bacterium | reverse complement strand
TTTCCGCCCCGGATTAAAATCGCGGGGCTACCACGCTCCCGGACTTCCCCGTGTTCTCAAGGATCCTGGACTCAGTCGGATAGCTTGGGTCCGTTCAGGATCAGCTGGAATATCTGGGGCAACTTTGGAGG
The DNA here is from genome assembly GCA_964581005.1 of uncultured bacterium. Lineage (GTDB taxonomy): Bacteria > Cyanobacteriota > Cyanobacteriia > Thermostichales > Thermostichaceae > CAZONZ01. The sequence goes on along the minus strand of CAZONZ010000640.1, from coordinate 1,836 downwards.
TCTGTGGTTCACTCAAATCAGGGCTGGATCAACAGCAGCAACAGTGGTAGAACAGAAAAGCTGTGATTGGATCCATCCTGGCTTGAGCGAGACTCCTTCTGCAGGCCCAAATTCCTTAGCCACCTACTTGGAGGCGATCGAGTTGCGGTTTCAACAGGGGGCTTACCAACAGGTTTTGGACACAACAACTGCAGCCTTGCAGATCTATCCTCAGTCTGGAACCTTACGATTGTGGCAAGCGTTGGCCACGGAAGCTCTGGGGCAAACCCAAGAGGCCCTAGCTCTGGTTCGCCCCTTACGACATCACCCTGATCCCGAAGTCGTTCAGCATGCAGACTCCTTGATCCGGATTTGGGAAGCTCCGAAGCTGCGACGACGAGATGAATGGCTCACTCAGATCCCTGATTTGAGTTCACTCCCCGATCAGGATCGAGCATCCCGCCGCTTACCTCAATCCATCCAAGGACCAGCCCCGACTTCCTCTACCCACCGATCCTCCTCCACCCCAGAGGCTAACCCGGATCAATCGGGAACGACGGGAGCCGATCCCCTCAATAATCGAGTGATCGGTGTTTTGTTAGGCTTGGTCATCTTGGTCATGTTATGGGCAACGGGATGGATCGGCTTGGGCAACTAGCTAACTTATTGAACAGGAGTGAGCGGGATCCTCCAACCTTGAACGGCATCAGCTTCGCAGAAACAGGAATTTGGCAGGGACACGAGACACAGATCAGCAGAGACAAACGTTGTGAACACAGGGAGCCTTGATCGCGTGAAGGAACAGGTTGAAGTATTGGTTCCGGCGACTACAGCCAATTTGGGTCCAGGCTTTGATTGTTTAGGCGCAGCTCTGGATCTCTATAATCGCTTTGGCTTCCGGATCATGGAGTCTGGCCTCAGTATTCGTTACCGGGGCACTGATTATGTCAGTTTGGGGAAAGAAAACTTGGCCTATCGAGCGTTTTGTCGGGCTTTTGAGGTGTTGAGCAAACCGATCCCTGGAGTTGAGATTGATCTAGAGCTGAATGTGCCGTTGGCGAGAGGACTGGGTAGCTCAGCCACTGCGATCGTCGGGGGACTGTTGGGGGCCAATGCCTTAGGAGAACTGAATCTAGCTCCGGAAACGTTGTTGCAATTAGCGATCGCGCTCGAAGGGCATCCCGACAATGTGGTTCCCGCCCTGAAAGGCCACTGTCAACTGTGTATTCAAGCGCAACAAGGTCGTTGGGTGTTTTGCCCGATCGAATGGCATCCTTCGATCCGGATCGTTGCCGTAGTTCCCAACTTTAAGCTTTCAACCCAAACGGCCCGCGAGATTCTCCCCAAAACGGTGAGCCTTCCCGATGCGATCTTCAACACTGCTCACATGGGCTTATTGATCCGAGCCTTAGAGACAGGTCAGGTGGATTGGCTGAAGGCGGCTCTCCAAGATCGACTGCATCAGCCTGCGCGGTTGCAATTGATCACAGGATTTAAGGCGGTTCAATCCGCTGCTCAAGCCGCTGGAGCTTATGGAGTGGTGATCAGTGGAGCCGGTCCAACCTTAGTCGCCTTTGCCGCTGCCGAAACCTGTGAAGCCATTGCTACCGCGATGATCTCAGCTTGGCACCAATTTGATATTGAGGCAGAAGCCAAGTTTCTGCAGCTCGATCGAACCGGAGGACGAGTGTTGGAACCTGAAGCGGATCAAGGAGCGGATCAAGGGTCTCAGAGTTGATCAGGATCGAGCCCTAGATCCCTGAGCTTCTGACAGAGCTGCTTCTCTCGTTGCTGGGCTTGTTGCTTGACGTGCTCGGCCTGCTGCTCAGCTTGCTCAGCCCGCTGTTCTGCCGCAAT